>NZ_JASCXL010000043.1:0-72285 GCF_030010595.1 Streptomyces sp. CC224B
GGGGGGCGTGCGGGGCCCCCCCCCGCGGGCTTGCCAGCCGGGCGGGCCCGCGGGTGCCTACCCCGGGTGTGGGGGGGGGGGGGGGGGGGGCCCCCCAAGCCCCGCCCAGGTGAGCCCCCCGTCCCCCTACACCCCCGCCCCCACCCGGCCCGAGCTCACGGTCGACCGGCCCCGGGGCCCCCGGGGCAGCCACCGCGGGGAACGCCAGTTCCGCTCGCCGAGGAGTGCCATCAGCGAGGGCAGCAGCACCATGCGTACCACCGTCGCGTCGAGGAGGACGGCCACGCCGAGCCCCACGCCCATCTGCTGCATGTCCTGCATGGACAGCATGCCGAACACCGCGAACACCGCGACCATGATGACCGCGGCCCCGGTCACCGCCCCGGCGGTGCGGGTGATGCCCTCGCGGATGGCGGACAGGTTGTCGAGGCCCCGGTCACGGGCCTCGCGGATCCGCGAGACCACGAACACGTGGTAGTCCATCGACAGGCCGAACAGGACGACGAGGACGAACAGCGGCATCCAGTTCTCGATGGCGCCGACCTTCTCGGAGCCGATCAGGGAGGCGCCCCAGCCGTGCTGGAAGACCGCGGTCATGACCCCGTACGCGGCGCCCACGGAGAGCAGGTTGAGGGCGATCGACGTCACCGCGATCACCACCGAGCGGAAGCTGACCAGCATCAGCAGGAAGGTGACGGCGGCGATGAAGAGGAAGACCGGGAGGATGCCGTCGCCGAGCTGGTCGGTGAAGTCCCGCGACTCGGCCAGGTCCCCGCCGACATACGCCTCGACGCCACCGCCACCGCCACCACCGCCACCGCCACCGCCAGCACCAGCACCAGCACCAGCACCAGCACCAGCACCAGCAGGGCCAGCACCGCCCTCAGCCCCGCCACCGTCAGCACGGCCACCCTCAGCCCCGCGAGACCCATCAGCCCCGCCGCCACGAGCCCCGGCCGCCGTCCCGCGTACCTCGTTCCGGAACTCCCGTACCTCCGACCGGAGGTCGTCCAGGGCCTTCCTCGCGGCCGCGTCCGTGCCCGTGCCCGGCAGCGGCACCTCCAGGACGGCGACGCGTTCGGCGCGGTGGAGGGTCAGCTCGGCGCCCTTGCCCGCCTTCGCGGTGAGCGCGCGCAGCCCGTCCCGGACCGGGGCGGCGTCGAGGCCGCCGGCGGTGTCGGCGCGGACGACCACGCGGGCGGGGGCCGGGCCGCCCGGGAACGTGCCGGTGATCTCCCGGTACGCGACGGACAGCGGCGCGTCGGAGCCGAACTGCTTCTCCAGGCCCAGCTGTTCGGTCTTCATGCCGAGCGCGGGCGCGGCCAGCAGGAGCAGCAGTCCCGCCGATGCGGCGGCGAAGAGCCGCGGCCTGGCGAGCACCGGCCGCACGAGGGACCCGGCGAGCGACCCGCCGGCGTGGGCGCCCTTGCGGGAGCGGCGGTGGAGGAAGGGGACGCGTCCGGCGTCGACGCGGTCGCCGAGCCAGGCGAGCAGCGCCGGCAGGACGGTCACGGAGCCGAGCATGGCCACGCACACCACGAGGATGGTGGCGACGGCGAAGCCCTTGAAGAGGAGCAGCCCGGACAGGAACAGTCCGGCCATGGCCACCATCACGGTGAGGCCGGAGACGAGGACCGCGCGCCCGCTGGTGGCGGCGGCGATCCGCAGGGCGGTGTCGGCGTCGTGGCCCGCGGCCCGCTCGTCGCGCTCGCGCCGCAGGTAGAACAGGCAGTAGTCGACGCCGACGGCGAGCCCCATCAGGAACATCACCGAGTACGTCGTCTCGAACAGGTGCACCGCGTGGCTGACCAGGCCGAGGAGCCCGAAGGCGGCGACGCACGCGGTCAGCGCGAGCCCGACCGGCAGCAGCGCGGCGACGACCGCGCCGAAGGCGACGACGAGGATGCCGAGGGCCAGCGGCACGGCCGTGAACTCGGCCTTCCGCAGGTCGTCGGCGAGCAGGTCGTCCAGGTGCTTCTCGGAGCTGGCGTCGCCGAACTGGTGGATGGCCACGCCGTGCCCCGCCCGCGCGTCCCGGACGTCGTCGACCGCGTCGAGCACCGGCTGGACCCGGTCGGCGGCCCGGTCGGACGGGCCCTTGATCTCGAAGCGGAGCAGCGCGTCCCGGCCGTCGGCGGAGCGCAGCGGCGCCCGTACCCTCGTCGTCTCGCCGGTCCGCTCGACGGCGGCGGCGACGTCCGCGGCCGCCTCGCGCCAGCCGTCGGGCGTACGCGCGCTGACGAGGACGAGTTCGCCCGCCGGGTCGTCGATGCCCGCGTCGTCGAGGATCTTCGCGGCCCGGGCCGAGTCGCCGGTGCCCATCTCGCTCTCGTCGGCGGTGACGACCCCCGTCGCGCCACCGACGACCGTGGCGAGCACCACGAACAACAGCCAGCCCAGGATGGCTTTCCTGCGATGGTGTGCGCTCCACACCCCTAGTCGTGCCGCGAGGTTCCGCCTCTTGGCGTCCATGGCCTTCGCCCCCATTGCTCTGCGTGACGTGAACGGATCCGTGTGGCGTCGACGAGCCCGTCTGACGTGTACGGATCGACGCGGTTCACGCTAGGAACGGGCGCGGGGCGGCCCCAGCCGTCGAGGCCCCCTGCCGCTGAAGCACAGGGCGAGGCCGGGAGGTGTCGTCAGGTACACCCCTGGTGCGGGGGCGGGGCCGAGTGACCGGACCCGCCCCCACCAGGGAGACTGTCCTCGTGCCCGGCGGCCCGAGCACGAGCGGGACGTACGGGGCCGGGGGCGGCAGGGCGCGTGGGGACACCGCCGGGCGCGTACGCGGCACGCCGGACGCCGCGGGGGCGGTCGGATGAGGAGAGGGACAGCATGAAGACGTCGAGGGTGCGCGAGAGCCTGCTCGCGGGAGCGCGCGGCCTGTATCTGGCGAGCGCGTCGCTGGCCGGGTCCATCACGCTGTTCGTGTTCGCGGTGGTGTCGCTCGTGCTGATCCCGCTGGGGATCGGGCTGTTCACCACGCCCTCGGTGCTGCTGGCCGTACGCAGGTTCGCGACGCTGCACCGGGTGCAGGCCGGGGAGTGGGCGGACGTGGGCATCGCGGTGCCCTACCGCCGGGAGCCCGCGCGGCCGCGGCCCGGCCTGGCCGGGCAGGTGGCGCGCTGCACGCGGATGCTGAAGGACCCGGCGACCTGGCGGGACCTCCAGTGGCTGCTCGCCCACATGACGTTCGGCACCGTGCTGGCGCTGATCCCGCCCGTCCTGGTGCTGTACATGCTCTACGGCTGGGTGCTCGCCTGCGGCGTGTGGAAGCCGATCTACGAGGCCGGCGGCGGCGAGTGGTACGCGTTCATCCACGTCACCTCGCAGAGCGCAGCGTTCGCCGCGGCCGCGCTCGGCACGGCCCTGTTCATCGTGAGCCTGTACGTGAACCGGCCGCTGCTGCGCGCCCACTTCCTGCTGTCGCGGACCCTGCTCGCGCCCACCGCCACCATGCGGGAGCGGGAACTGGCGCTGCGCGTCGGCCGCCTGGAGGAGACCCGGCACGACGCGGTGGACAGCTCCGCCGCCGAGCTGCGGCGCATCGAGCGCGATCTGCACGACGGCGCGCAGGCCCGGCTGGTCGCCATGGGCATGGACCTCGGCACCATCGAGGCGATCGTGGAGAAGGACCCCGCCAAGGCCAAGGAGATGATCGCCAAGGCCCGGCAGAACTCCGGCGAGGCCCTGACCGAACTGCGCGACCTGGTCCGCGGCATCCATCCGCCGGTCCTCGCCGAGCGCGGCCTCGGCGACGCGGTGCGGGCGCTCGCGCTGCGGCTGCCGGTGGCGACGGACGTGGACGTGGAGCTGCCGGGCCGGGTGGACGCGTCGGTGGAGGCGGCGGCGTACTTCGCGGTCAGCGAGGTCCTGACGAACGCGGTGAAGTACGCGCACGCGGACCGGGTCTGGGTGGACGTGCACCACGCGGACGGCATGCTGCGGATCGCGGTCACGGACGACGGCAGGGGCGGTGCCGTGATCGGCGCCGGCACGGGGCTGAGCGGCGTCGAACGGCGGCTCGGTACATTCGACGGCGTACTGGCCGTCAGCAGCCCCGTTGGCGGCCCGACCATGGTGACCATGGAGATCCCTTGCGAGTTGTCCTAGCCGAAGATCTCTTCCTGCTGCGTGACGGCCTGGTGCGGATGCTGGAGGCGTTCGACTTCGAGATCGCGGCTGCCGTCGAGTCCGGACCCGAGCTGACCAAGGCCCTCGCGGAGCTGGAGCCGGACGTCGCCGTCGTCGACGTCCGGCTGCCGCCGTCGCACACCGACGAGGGCCTGCAGTGCGCCCTCGCCGCGCGCCGCGCCCGGCCGGGCCTGCCGGTGCTCGTACTCTCCCAGCACGTCGAGCAGTTGTACGCGCGTGAGCTGCTCGCCGACGGCAACGGCGGGGTCGGCTACCTCCTGAAGGACCGGGTGTTCGACGCCGAGCAGTTCGTCGACGCGGTACGCCGGGTCGCCGCGGGCGGCACCGCCATGGACCCGACCGTCATCCAGCAGCTCCTCACGCGCCGCTCCGGCAACGAGCCGCTGGGCGCGCTGACCCCGCGCGAGCGGGAGGTCCTGGAGCTGATGGCGCAAGGGCGCTCCAACGCCGCGATCGCCGCGCAGCTCGTGGTGACCGAGCGGGCCATCGCCAAGCACACGTCCAACATCTTCGCGAAGCTCGGCCTGCCGGTCTCGGACGACGACAACCGCCGTGTCCTCGCGGTCCTCGCCTTCCTCGACCAAGGGCGCTGATCAACTGACGCCGCGCGAAGGGGACTTCACGGACTTCCCCCGGGGAACTTCCCGCCGCTTTGAACGCGGTGGGTCCGTGGCGCGTACGTAGTCCCATGGGACGCACCACACGACGCACGTCACGAAAACGACCGAAGCTGGCCGGCCGGGCGATCACCGCGTCGGCGGCGCTCATCCTGGGCGGCGGCGGACTCGTCGCGGTGAATGTCTACGCGAACGCCGAGGACAGCCCGCCGCCGGACGCCCGGAGCCGGAGCCAGGTCCAGGGCGGCGCGGCGGAGGCCACCACCATCCGCTGCCCGGACGTGGGCAACGAGCTGCCCGAGGTCCCGGCGGACGCCCGGGCCGAGGTGGACCGCGAACTCGCCGCCCTGGACACGCAGATCACCCAGGCCTACGCGCGGTTCGCCGAGGCCGACACCGCCGGGGAGCGGAACGCGGTCCTCGGGCCGCTGGAGGAGCGGCGGCGGCCGGCCATCGACACCATCCAGGCCGCGATCGAACGCGGCGGCCGGGCGTCGGCCCCGGCGTCGGCTCCGGCCGCGAAGGAACTCGACCGGCTCGACAGCATGGCGCCCTGCACCCTGCGCGCCGACGACGACGGCCCGCCGGGAGGCGGCCAGGACCAGGGCCCGGGCCAGGACCAGGACCAGAACTCGGATCAGGGGCCCGGGCAAGGGCAGGACCAAGGCCAGGGCCAGGACCAAGGCCAGGGCCAGGATCAAGGTCCGGGGCAGGGGCAGGGGCAGGCGGGGAACGGGCCCGAGGCCGGGGACTTCGTCGACATCACCTCCGTACGGCCCAACGTCCAGAAGCCGCGCAAGCAGCGCGGCGCGTCACGCGGAACCTTCACCACGCGCTGCGGCACCAACCGGAACGGCAAGTTCAACCCGGACAACGTCATCGTCGCGCCCGGCGTGAGCAACGGCGCCCACCACATGCACGACTACGTCGGCAACCAGGAGACCGACGCCTTCTCCAGCGACCAGGAACTCGCCGGGGGCCGCACGAGCTGCCGCAACCAGGGCGACAGGTCGACGTACTACTGGCCCGTGCTGCGGCTCCAGAACGGCACCGACGAGGACGACGCCGACGCGGACGGCGGCGGCCGGGACAAGAACGTGGGCGAGATCCAGACACCGGAGCAGGTCACGCTGGAGTTCGTCGGCAGCCCCGTCGGCAAGGTGACCGCGATGCCGCGGTTCCTGCGCATCATCACCGGTGACGCCAAGGCGTTCACCAACGGCGACGCGAACGCCAACGCCTCGTGGAGCTGCACCGGGTTCGAGAACCGGCAGCTCAAGGACAAGTACCCGATCTGTCCCGAGGGCAGTGAGGTGGTGCGCACCTTCGCCTTCCAGAGCTGCTGGGACGGGCGGAACACGGACAGCGCCAACCACCGTACGCACGTGGCGTTCGCCGACCCGCGCAGCGGGCGCTGCCCCCGTGGCTTCCGCGCCATCCCGCAGCTCGTGCAGCGCGTGGTGTACGACGTGCCGCCGGGGCCCGGGTTCGCCGTCGACTCCTTCCCCGAGCAACTGCACAAACCGGTCACCGATCACGGTGACTTCATCAACGTCTTCGACGAGCGGTTGATGCGGCGGGTGGCGCAGTGCATCAATGAGAACCGCCGCTGCGCCTGAGCACCACGGCTGCGCTCCGCTGGGGCGCGGGGTTACCGCGGCTCGGCCCTGGCCGGGTGCGCAGTTCCCCGCGCCCCTTACGGGGCGTCCGTGTGATGGGTGGAGTGTTCCAGGGTTCCGCCCAGGTGGGCGCGCAGAGTGGTGAGGGTCCGGGGGGTGCCTACGGCTACCCATTTGCGGCCGACCAGGTACATGCCGCCGTAGTCCTTGGCCTGGTTGAGCCAGTCGGGTTCGCCGCGGTCGGTGGCGAAGGTGGCGAGGACGAAGCGGCCGGCTCCGGTGCGGCAGTTGGCCTGGCGCAGCTCCTGCGCGTCCGTCTGCACGGCGGGCGCGCACTCGGCCTTCGCCGCCAGCTCCTCCAGGGTGCCGGTCGCCGTCGGCGGGACCCGCTCCCCGGGGGCGTCGCCGTCGGCCGCGAGGCCGGCGGCGATCACCAGGCCGATCGCGGTGGCCGAAACCGCCCCCGCCGCCCACACCATGCTCCTCATCCGTCACTCCCGTCTCGCCAGGTGATGTGAACGCGCCGTGTCCGTTCGTTCCGTTCCGCCCCGCTGACCGCGCGGATACCGTGCGCCGCAGCCATCGACGTGACGCAGGGGGTACACATGGACGGACCAACGCGACGCTCGGTACTCGGCACCGCCGGCGCCCTCGGCCTCACCGGCCTGGGCGCCGCCTACGGCCCCGCCCTTCCGGCCCGCGCGGCCGAGAGCCCCGTACGGGTCCCCGCCTTCGATACGGATGCGGCGCGCGCCGTGCTCAACCGGCGGCTTCCGCACCACGCGGACCAGTTCCGGCTCAGACTCGTCCCGGCCGCCGGAGGCCGGGACCGCTTCCGGGTGTCCGGTGCCCCGGGGCGCGTCGAGGTGACCGGGACCACTCCGGCCGTCCTGCTCACCGGGGTCCACTGGTACCTGAAGTACGTCTGCGACGCGCACCTCACCTGGAACGGCGGCCAACTCGACCTGCCGCGGCGGCTGCCCGCGCCCGCGCGCCCGCTGACGCGCTCCACCGCGCTCCCGCACCGGTTCGCGCTCAACGACACCAACGACGGCTACACCGCGCCGTACGCGGACTGGCCGTACTGGGAGTGCATGATCGACATCCTGGCGCTGCACGGCTGCAACGAGGTGTTCGTCATCGCGGGCATGGAGGACGTCTACCACCGCCTCCTGAAGGACTTCCGGTACACCGACGCCGAGTCCCGCTCCTGGCTGCCCGCGCCCTCGCACCAGCCGTGGTGGCTGCTGCAGAACCTGTCCGGCTACGGCGGCCCGCTCTCGCCCGAGCTCATAGCCCGGCGCGCCGCGCTGGGGCGGCGGATCGTGGACCGGCTGCGCGAGCTGGGCATGGCGCCGGTGCTGCCCGGCTACTACGGGCACGTCCCGGACGGCTTCGTCGAGCGCAACGGCGGTGACGCGCGGGTGATACCGCAGGGCACCTGGCACGGCTTCGAGCGCCCCGACTGGCTCGACCCGCGCACGGACGCCTTCGCGCGGGTCGCCGCGTCCTTCTACCGCCACCAGCGGGAGGTGTTCGGCGCGGCCGGGCACTTCAAGATGGACCTGCTGCACGAGGGCGGCACCGCGGGCGACGTGCCGGTACCGGACGCCGCGCGCGGCGTGGAGCGGGCCCTGCGCGCCGCGCACCCCGGCGCGATCTGGGTGATCCTCGGCTGGCAGGACAACCCGCTGCCCGCGCTGCTCGACGCCGTCGACAAGTCGAGGATGCTGATCGTCGACGGCGTCTCCGACCGGTACGCGAGCGTCACCGACCGCGAGAAGGACTGGGGCTCCACGCCGTACTGCTTCGGCACCATCCCCAACTTCGGCGGGCGCACCACCATCGGCGCCCGCACCCACCTGTGGCAGGAGAGGTTCTTCGCCTGGCGCGACAAGCCCGGCAGCGCGCTCGCCGGCACCGCGTACCTGCCCGAGGCCACCGACCGCGACCCGGCCGCCTTCGAGCTCTTCTCCGAGCTGGCCTGGCGCGACGACCTGGACCGGACTGCGTGGTTCCCCGCCTACGCCGACTTCCGCTACGGCGGGCGCGACCGCGCCGCCCGCGCCGCGTGGCGCGCCCTGCGCGACACGGCGTACCGGCACACCGCGCTGGAGCGCAGCGACCCGCACGACTCGCTGTTCGCCGCCCGGCCCGACCTGTCCGCGAACCGCGCCGCCGAGTACGCGCCACGCGCCCTCACCTACGACCCCGCCCGCTTCGACGCCGCGCTCGCCGGGCTGCTCGCGGTGGCGCCCGGGCTGCGCCGCAGCGCCGCGTACCGGTACGACCTCGTGGACGTGGCCCGCCAGGCCCTCGCCCACCGCAGCCGTCAGCTCCTGCCGCAGCTCAGGTCGGCGTACGAGCGCAAGGACCAGGACACCTTCCGCGCCCTGTCGACGCTGTGGCTGCGGCTGATGCGGCTCGCCGACGACGTCACGGGCGCCCACGAGGCGTTCCTGCTCGGCCCCTGGATCGAGGACGCGCGGCGGCTGGCGACGAACGACACCGAGCGCGCCGAGTTCGAGCGCACCGCGAAGGTCCTCATCACGGTGTGGGGCGACCGCCCCACCTCGGAGGGCGGCAAGCTGCACGACTACGGCAACCGCGAGTGGAACGGGCTGCTGCGCGACTTCTACACTCCCCGCTGGCAGCGCTGGCTGGACGAGCTGGCCGACGCGCTCGCGGCCGGGCGCCCGCCGCGGCCGGTGGACTGGTTCGGCGCGTTCGAGGAGCCGTGGACGCGGGAGCGCAAGGACTACCCGCTGCGGCCGGTCGCGGACGCGCACCGCACCGCCGCGCGCGTCCACGACGTCCTCGCCCGGGCGCCCTACCAGGGCTCCCTGGACGTCACCGCCGAGCCGCCCGCGTTCCCGCCCGGCGGCAGCGCCCGCCTGGAGGCCCGCTTCCGCAACGTCAACGGGCTGCGCGCCACCGGCCGCGTCGACTTCACGCTCACCGGCCTCGACGCCGCGCCCGAAGGACCGACGTCCCTGCCCCGCGTGCCTCCGGGCGGCACCGGCACGGTCGCCTGGCGCGTCAGCGCCTCCGACACCCCGCTCGACCGGCCCCTGCGCCCGCTCCCGTACACCCTCACCGCGCGGTACGGCCCCCTGGGCGAGAAGCGCGTCCGGACCGTGCACGAGGGCACCCTCTTCGTGGCGGGGCCGATCGGCCCCGGCTGGCGCACGTACACCACCAACGACGCCGTCTTCGGCGAGCTGGACGGGCGGTACGCGATCCACGGCGGCGGCGCCGACCTGTGGCGGGCCACCGCCGAGTTCGGCACCCTCTACCGGCCGGGGGCCCTGCGCGACGGGGTCTCCGTCACGGTGCGCGTCGACTCCCAGGCGGCCACCGGCCCGTGGGCCCGCGCGGGCCTCATCGCCCGCAACTCCCTGTCCACCCCGGGCTCCCCCGGCTTCCTCAACCTGGCCGTGACCCCCGCGAACGGGGTCGTCCTCTCCTACGACACCACCGGCAACGGCACCCTGGACACCTACCGGCGCGTCACCGGGGTGAAGGCACCGGTGCTGCTGCGGCTGTCCCGGGCGGGCGGTTCCTTCACGGGAGAGCTGTCCACGGACGACGGGACGACATGGCGCACGGTCGCCACGGTGCCCGTCCCCGGCGCGGCCGCGACCCAGGACGTAGGGATGTTCATGACGGCCACCAACGGCGGCACGGAAGCCCGCGGCACAGCGGAGTTCAGCGCCTGGCGCCTGACCTGAGCCCCCGGCCGGGGCTTCGCCCCTGGCCCCCCGGACCCCCTGCACCACCGTTGTCGGCTGTCCGTGATCCGCCGCTCCGCGACGGATGTTCCCCCACCCGCCCGCCCTCCCCAGGGCGGGCGACCGGGCGAGTCAGGGGCATCCGAACTGGACGCGCCCGGCGAGGAATTGGACGACGCCGTCCGGGCGACGCTCGCCCTGTGTCTGGCCGACGCCGGGCGTGCCCGCGAGGGCGTCGGTCTCGCCGTCGGCGCCCTCGCCGCGCTACCAGCGCTCGATGGCCGCCTACGCCCGCCTCCTCGCCGAGCCCGAGGCCGGGAGGTCCAGCCCGTCCGGCGCTTGAGGACAAGACCGGGAGATCCAGCCCGTCCGGCGCTTGAGGACGAGGTGCGGAGCGCCGAGGGAGCGGGGTCCATGGGCGGTGGCCCCTGGCGGTGCCCCGCGCGGGTGCCGGGCCCCGCCGGGTGACCGTCGGCGCATTCGCTCGTTTTGCCGAACGTGCCGTCATCCCAGTCCACCTCGCCGCCCCCGCCCTCCGCACCGACCCCGCGCGACGCCCCGGCCCCCGGCCGGACCGGGCGCCCGGCCGGCCCCGCCGCGGCCGTCGTCGACGTCGAGCAGGCCGAGGCCGCCCTCGTCGAGCACTACCCCCGCCTGGTCCGCCTCGCCTACCTGGTCCTGCCGCCCGGCCTCGGCCGCAGCCGCCGGGTCCTGACCGCGCACGCGCTCGCGCAGCGGGCCCTGCCCCGCGGCCGCGCCCGGGCGGCGGTCGTACCGGACCAGCGCGGCACGGGCCAGGGCCGGGCCGGGAGCCCCGGTTACACGTACGTACGCGGCCAGGTGCTGCGCGCCGCGCTGGAGGCCGGGCTGCCGCTGCGCCGCCGGGCCTGGCCCAAGCGGGCCCAGCTCCCGCCGGGCCTGCCCCAGGTGTGGGGCCTGCGGCTGTTCCCGCGCTCGGGCGGCGCCGACGAACTCGCCCTGGACCAGCGGCTCGCCGCGCTGTCCGGGCCCGCCCGGGCCGCGTACGTGCTGCGCGGCCTGGAACGCCTCCCGGACGACGAGGTGCGCCGCGCCCTCGCGGCCGCCGGAGCCGCCGACCCGGACGCCGCGCTGACCGAGGCCGACGGCGTCGGGGCCCGGTACGCGCTCCTGGAGTCGCCGGAGTTCGACCCCTGCTCCCTCCAGGCCAGGCCCACCGACCTGGTGCGGCGCAGGCAGCACCTGCGGGCCGCGGCCGTCGCCGCCGTCGCCGCCCTGGTGTGCGGGGCGCTGCTCGCCATGCCCGGCGACGGCTGGGGCCCGGACGGCGCCGCCGCGCCCCCGTACGCGAAGAACCCCGCGGCCGAGGCCGCCCTCGACCCCGCCAAGCTGACGAGGGTCGCGCCCGCCGCCTGGAAGCGGTCCCCGCGCACCGACTTCACCGCCTGGCCCGCGCGCGGTGAACTCACCGGCGACACCGCCCTGCTGCGGCGCGCGCTCGCGGTGTGGGCGCGGCCCGGCGCGTCCGTGCGGGTCTCGGCGACGCCCGGCACGCCGGCGGGGGCGCCGCCCGGCCCCGCGCAGCTCCTGTTCGCCGGGGAGGTGGACGCGGCGCGGGTGGTGCTGCTCCACGACGGCCTGCGCGTCGCGCGGTACGCCGAGCCGAAGGAGGGCACCGGCGGCGCCGCGCTCGACCTCGCCCGGACCGACGGCGCCACCGCGGCCGACGCCGGGGCCGTCGTCCTCGGCCGCTCCGACGGCAACGTCCGCTATCTGACGGCGCCCTGGGTGCGGGAGGCGGCCGTCCGCGACCTGCTGGAGCCGTCCGCCGCGGCCGCCCCCTTGACGCGCGGTGCCGACGGCGTCACCGCGCCGTTCGCGAGCCCCGCCCTGGCCCGCGACTGCCGTACCTGGAACGCGCTCCAGCTCCGCGACCGGGACGGCACCACGCGGCTCGCCACCGACCTCGGCGAGCTGGTCCCCGCGCGCCTGACCGCGGGCCGGCCGGACGCGCCCCGCGAGGCCACCGCCGCCGACTGGACGCGCACCGCGTGCTCGCTCGCCGCCGCGCGGTCGCACGGCGTACGGGCCGTGCACGCCTGGTCGTACGCCGCTCAGCCCCTGCCCGACGGCAGCGGGCAGGCGCGCTGGGTGTGCACGCGGGCGGAGACCTGGCGCGGCGCGGGGAGCCGGGTGCTCGCCCAGGTGGTGACCCCCGGCGCGACGGCCGGCGCCGTCGCCGCGAAGGCGGAGGGGGTGCCCGCGTGCGGCGAGCGGGAGCCCCGGGTGCTCGCGGGCGTGCTGTGGAAGGCCCGGACCGGCGACTGGTACGTGTTGGCCGCGGGCAGCGAGGACGTGACGTCGGTGCGGGTCTCGGGCCGCGACCCGGTCCCCGGCAGCGCCGCCGTGCTCCCCGCCGAGCGCGGCGAACGCCTCCACCTCACCGCGCGGCTCGCCGACGGCACGCGGCTCACCTCCCTCCACTGAGCGGCCCGGCCGCCGCGTACGGCACCGCGTCCGTCCGCCCCCCCTCCCCGGGGGCGGGCGGACGCGGAAAAGCGGGTTCCGAGGGGTGTACCCGGCGGTTACCCGGCCGTACATTGACGCCATGTCTCATAAGCAGGCCCGGTTCCCCCAGCCCGTCGCCTCCGAGCACATACCGCTCAAGGCCCGCGCCGTCTCCTTCTCCTGGGACGACACGCCCCTCCACTGGCTGCCGGGCGACCCCTTCACCACGCACACGATCAACGTCCTGCACCTGCTCCTGCCCGCCGGTGAGCGGTGGTTCGTGCACGTGTACAAGCAGGCGCTGCCCCTGGTGCGGGACGAGCGGCTGCGCGCGGACGTCATCGGGTTCATCGGCCAGGAGGCCATGCACTCCCAGGCCCACGACGCGGTCCTGCCGCACCTGCGGGAGCAGGGCCTCGACCCGGCCCCGTACACCGCGCAGGTCGACTGGCTCTTCGAGAGGCTGCTCGGCGACCGGACGCTGCCGCCGGGCCGGGCGCGCCGGTGGTGGCTGCTCGAGCGGGTCGCCCTCATCGCGGCCATCGAGCACTGCACGGCCTTCCTCGGCGACTGGGTGCTCAACGCCGAGGAGCTGGACCGGCGGGGCGCCGACCCGACCATGCTGGACCTGCTGCGCTGGCACGGCGCGGAGGAGGTCGAGCACCGCTCGGTCGCCTTCGACCTGTTCCTGCACCTGGACGGCGGCTACCCGCGCCGCGTCCGCACCTGGGCCACCGCCTTCACCGCCCTGGTGTTCCTGTGGCAGCGCGGCACCCGCTTCTTCCTGGAGCACGACCCGACGCTCACCGGTGCGGCGGCCCGCAAGGCGACCTTCGGGGACTTCCGCCGCAGCGGGCGCGCCGGCACGCTGCCCACCACCGGCGCCATGCTCCGTTCCATCCCCCGCTATCTGAGCCGCTCGTACCATCCCTCGCGGGAGGGCAGCACCGCGCAGGCGGTCGCGTACCTCGCCTCGTCCCCCGCCGCCACCGCCGCCGAGGCCCGCGCGAACGGAGCCGCGTGACCATGGTTCCACCGCGCCCCCTCCCGCCGCGCGCCTTCCCGCCCGGCACCGCGCTGCCCCGCACCGCCCGCGCCGCCCTGCTGGTCACCGGGGCCGCCCTCCTCGCCGGCCGCGCCCGGCGCGCCCTGCGCCGCCGCGTCGCGGCGTCCCCGCTGTGGCCGCTGCCCGCCCTGGACGAACCCGTCTCGGGGCGGCCGCGCCCCCGGCCGCTGCGGCTGCGCGTCGCCCGGCACGAGCGGATCGCCGACGGCGTCGTGCGACTGCGCCTGGAGGGCGCGGACCTGCCCGCCTGGGAGCCGGGCGCCCACCTGGACCTCGTGCTGCCGTCGGGGCGTGTCCGGCAGTACTCGCTGTGCGGCGACCCCGCGGACACCTCCTCGTACACCGTCGCCGTACGCCGGATCGGCGCGGACGCGGGCGGGCGCGGCGGGTCGCGCGAGGTGCACGAGGCGCTGCGCCCGGGCCGCGAGGTCGAGGTCCGCGGGCCGCGCAACCGCTTCCCGCTGACCGCCGACGCCCCGGCGTACGTGTTCGTCGCGGGCGGCATCGGCATCACCCCGGTGCTGCCCATGGTCCGGGCCGTCGAGGCCCGCGGCGGCACGTGGCGGCTGCTGTACTGCGGGCGCGGCCGGGCCTCCATGCCGTTCCTGGAGGAGGTGGAGGAGTTCGGCCGGCAGCGGGTCGCCGTGGTCGCCGGGGACGAGGACGGGCGGCCGGACGTCGCCGGGTTCCTCGCGGGCGCCGCGGGCGACGGCGCCGCCGTGTACGCGTGCGGGCCCGAGGGCCTCATGGACGCCGTCGCCGCGGCGCTGCCCGGCACCTGCTCGCTGCACCTGGAGCGGTTCGCGCCCCGCGCCGCGGCCGGCGGGGGCGGCCATGCCTTCGAGGTCGAACTGCGGCGCAGCGGACGCACGGTGGCCGTCGGCCCGGACACCACGGTGCTCGCCGCCGTCCGCGCGGCGCTGCCGGGCACGGCGTACTCCTGCGAGCAGGGTTTCTGCGGCACGTGCCAACAGCGCGTCCTGGAAGGGGAGATCGAGCACCGGGACGAGCTGCTCACCGACGCGGAGCGGAGCGGCACGATGCTGCTCTGCGTGTCGCGGGCGCGCGGCGAGCGGATCGTCCTGGACCTGTGACGGCGCCCAGGGCGGGCGCGAACGGGCGGCTCGGGGCGTCCGTTCCCGGCCGGAACGTATCGGTATTGTGTTCGCATGACTACCGGGACGCGGCGCAGGATGGGTGTCGAGGAGCGGCGGCAGCAGTTGATCGGGGTCGCGCTCGAACTGTTCAGCCACCGCTCGCCGGAGGACGTCTCCATCGACGAGATAGCCACGGCCGCCGGCATCTCGCGCCCGCTCGTGTACCACTACTTCCCCGGAAAGCTCAGCCTGTACGAGGCGGCGCTGCGGCGGGCCGCCGACGAGCTGGCCGAGCGGTTCGTGGAGCCGCACGAGGGGCCGCTCGGGGCGCGCCTGCTGCGGGTGACGGGCCGGTTCTTCGGCTTCGTCGACGAGCACGGGCCCGGCTTCTCCGCGCTGATGCGCGGCGGCCCCGCCGTCGGCTCCTCGACGACCAACGCCCTCATCGACTCGGTGCGGCAGGCGGCGTACGAGCAGATCATCGCGCACCTGGGCATCAGCGCCCCGTCCGCGCGCCTGGAGCTGGTGGTCCGCTCGTGGATCTCGCTCGCCGAGTCCACGGCGCTCATCTGGCTGGACGGCCGCCGCGTCCCGCGCGCCGAGCTCGAACTGCAACTGGTGCACGACTTCGCGGCGTTGGCCGCGGTCAGTGCCGCCTACGATCCGGAGATGGCCGAGCTGCTCGCCGTCCTGCTGGCGAACGAGCCGGCCGACGGCCCGTTCGCGGACCTGCTGACGCGGCTCGCCGCGCTCGCGCCGGCCGCGACGCTGCCGTCGTAGCCTCCTAGGGCCGGTACGGGCCCGTGCCGGTGAGGCGCAGGGCGACCAGGGCGATGTCGTCCTCGCGCTCCCGGCCGAAGCAGGCGAAGAGCGTGTCGCACAGGTCCGCCACCCCGGGCGGCGCCTCGGCGGCGGCGAGGCGCAGGTGCTCCATCGACAGGGCGAGGTCGGTGCCGCGCGTCTCGATCAGGCCGTCGGTGACCATCAGGAGCCGGTCCGCGGGCGTGAGGCGGACCTCCGTCGGCGCGGGCCGCTTCAGGCCGAGGCCGAGCAACGCCCCGCCGGCCTCCACGTACTCGGCCGTGCCGGCGTCGCGGACGAGCAGCGGCGGGATGTGGCCGGCGTTGGCGACGCGGGCCCGGCCCGATTCCGGATCGATGAGCGTCAGGCACATCGTGGCCGTGGTCTCCGGGTGGTAGCGCTGGAGCATGGAGTCGAGGCGCTCGGTGAGCACACCGGGGTCCGGGTCCTCCAGGCAGTAGGCGCGCAGCGCGTGGCGCAGCTCCACCATCACCGTGGCCGCGTCGAGCGAGTGCCCGGCGACGTCGCCGATACCGACGAGGGCGCCCGCGGGCGTGGGCAGCGCCGCGTAGAAGTCGCCGCCGATCTCCGCCTGCCGGGAGGCGGGTTCGTAGCGCACGACGACCTCCGTGCCGGGCAGGTGCGGCAGCCGGCTCGGCAGGAAGCTGCGCTGGAGCGTGAGGGCGACGTGGCGCTCCTTCTCGTACATCAGCAGCTGCTCGGCCACGCGCGCGGTCGCGTGGGCCAGGCGCACCAGATCGTCGGCGTGCTCGCGCGCGTAGGCCGGGGTCGCCAGGCAGACCGGGGCGTGGTCGTCGCGGGTGCGGGCGAGGGCGAGCAGCGCGCCGTCGGGCAGCGCGAGCCGCAGGCCGGCGGACAGCGTGTCCGGGGGCGTGAGCAGGGTCTCGCGCGGTGCGAGCAGTGCGTCACCGGAGGGCGTGACCAGGCTCTCGCCGGGCGGCGCGCGCAGGGACTGCTCGGGCACGGCCCACACCCGCCGGGTGCCCTCGGCCGCGTCGTGGCCGTCGGTACGGGAGCCGTTGCCCGGGCCGAGGCGGTCGCGGCCCGGCCGAGGGAGGCCGCGGTTCTGCTCCGGCATGTCGTGGCCCGGCCCCGGGGTGCCCGGGCCGAAGAAGCCCTCGGGCCACACCGGGGCGGGGATCACCGTGCTGTGGGCGCCGGTCCGGCCCGACATCAGGCTGCGCATCAGCCGGGCCACGGCGTCGTGCGCGCCCTGGTCCGGCAGGGCGGCGGCGGCCCGGCGGCGGGAGAGGCCGCGGTGCATCTCGCCCTCGTCGCCGAGGACGAAGGCCGCGGCGGGCGCCCCGCTGACCCGGGAGGCCTGCGCCGCCGCGGTGTCGGCCAGCTCGCCCGGGCAGCCCGCGGACTGCACGTCGAGGACGGCCTCGGCGAGGAGCGTGAGCCGGCCGGCGCGGGTCCGGTCGGCGGTGCGGCGCCGGGCGACGCGGGCGGCGGCGCGCACCACCGCCTGGATCTCCTCCGGCTCGGCGGGCACGCTCAAGTACGCCTCGCCGCCCGCGTCCAGGCCCCGGCAGCGGTGCACCGAGCCGTGGGCGACGGCGGAGAAGTGCACGACGGGCACGGCCGCGGTCGACGGAGAATCCTTCATCCGGCGGCACAGGTCGAAGCCGTTCATGTCGGGCAGGCCGACGTCGATGAGCGCCACGTCCGGCAGTTCGCCGGCGCGCAGGCCGACGTCGAGGGCGATCAGGGCCTCGCTGGCGCTGCCGGCGAGGATGACGTGGTGGCCGACGCGGCGCAGTACGGCGCTCAGCGCGTACCGGCTGGCCGGCGCGTCGTCGACCACCAGGACCGTGGTGGTGTGCACCCAGGCCTCCTCGTGGTCCTCGACGGTTTCCATGACGCCCACGCGGACATCCCCCAGGAGCGGCTGACGGCAGCAGGCCACCCGGCCCACTCTCGGATCGTCTCCCCACGCTAGCGTTCCGGCACCGTCGAGGGGAGCGCACGGCAGCCGTACGCCCCCATTGGTGGCATACGCGCAACCCCGCCCGCCGCGGGTCGGGTTCTCGGTAGAATCCGCTCTTCGCACGCCCTGCCCCCGGTGTCCCTCGGTGCGTTCCGGCCCGTTTGGACACTTCAGGCACTGCCGACACCGCAGGTGGTCCCGGCACTTCACGGGGTACCGGCACGTCACGGGGTACCGGCACGTCACGTGGTGCCGGCACTTCAGGTGCTTTCGCCGCTTCAGGTGCTTCCGCTGCTTCCGCTGCTTACGGTGCTGCCGTACCGTCCGCCCCGCAGACGCTCCGCGCCCGCCCGCCCCGTGCGCCGCCGCACCGGCCCGCTCGTGACCTCCGCCTCCCGCCGGGCGTTCTCCAGGGTGTCCGGCTCCCTGGGCACGACGCCGGGAGCACCGCAGCCGACCCGTACCGGCAAGGGACTCCATGACCCAGCACCTCACCGACGTCACGGCCGACGAGACCGAGCACCGCGACGCCGCGGGGCGCACCGGCTGGTGGCGCGACGCCGTCATCTACCAGGTGTATCCGCGCAGCTTCGCCGACTCCAACGGCGACGGCATGGGCGACCTGCGCGGCGTCATCGCCCGTCTGCCCCATCTGAGACGCCTCGGCGTCGACGCCGTGTGGCTCTCGCCGTTCTACGCCTCGCCGCAGGCCGACGCCGGGTACGACGTGGCGGACTACCGCGCGGTGGACCCGGTGTTCGGCACCCTCGCCGACGCCGACGACCTGGTGCGCGCCGCGCACGGGCTCGGCCTGCGCGTGATCGTCGACATCGTGCCGAACCACTGCTCGGACCGGCACGCGTGGTTCCGCCGGGCCCTCGCCGAGGGGCCCGGCTCGCCGCTGCGGGAACGGTTCCACTTCCGCCCCGGCAAGGGCCCGCGCGGCGAACTGCCGCCGAACGACTGGGAGTCGGTGTTCGGCGGCCCGGCGTGGACGCGCACGGCCGACGGGGAGTGGTACCTCCACCTCTTCGCGCCCGAGCAGCCCGACTTCAACTGGGACCACCCGGCCGTGCACGAGGAGTTCCGCTCCGTGCTGCGGTTCTGGCTCGACCTCGGCGTCGACGGCTTCCGCGTCGACGTGGCGCACGGCCTGGTCAAGGCGCCCGGCCTGCCGGACGTCGGCCGCGGCGAGCAGGTCAAGCTGCTCGGCGTCCGGCCCACGCCGTACTTCGACCAGGACGGCGTGCACGAGGTCTACCGCGACTGGCGCGCCGTCCTGGACGCGTACGACGGCGAGCGCATCGCCGTCGCCGAGGCGTGGACGCCGACGGTGGAGCGCAGCGCGCTGTACCTGCGCCCGGACGAGCTGCACCAGGCCTTCAACTTCACCTATCTGACGACGGGGTGGGACGCCGTCGCGCTGCGGGCCGTCATCGACCGCTCGCTGGCGGCCATGAACGCCGTCGGCGCCCCGGCGACCTGGGTCCTGTCCAACCACGACGTGGTCCGGCACACCACGCGCTTCTCCGACGGCGACCCGGCGCGCGGCCTGCGCCGGGCCCGCGCGGCGACGCTGCTGATGCTGGCGCTGCCCGGGTCGGCGTACCTGTACCAGGGCGAGGAGCTGGGCCTGCCGGAGGTCACGGACCTGCCCGACGAGGTGCGCCAGGACCCGGCGTTCTTCCGCGGCTCCGGGCAGGACGGGCCCGGGCAGGAGGGCAGGCGCGACGGCTGCCGGGTGCCGCTGCCCTGGTCGGGGACGAAGCCGCCGTTCGGCTTCGGACCGGCCGAGGGCGGGCCGAGCTGGCTGCCGCAGCCGGCCGCCTGGAAGGACCTCACCGTCGAGGCACAGGAGCGCGACCCGGACTCCACGCTCCAGCTCTACCGGGCGGCGCTTGCGCTGCGCCGCGAGCACCCGGCGCTGGGGGCGGGCGAGTCCGTGGAGTGGCTGGACACCCCGCCGGGCGTCCTCGCCTTCCGCAGGCGCGCGGCGGACCGCTCCCTCGTGGTCACCGTGAACCTCACGGACCGGCCGGTGGCGCTGCCCGTCCCCGGGGAGCTGCTCCTGTGCAGCGGCCACGCGCACGCGCCCGGCGCGCCGTTGGGCGGCTGCGAGTCGGCGGCCGTGCTGCCGCCCGACGTGACGGTCTGGTGGGCAGCGTGAGGGCCGCCCGGTACAGTCCGGTGCTGTGACCGCGCGACTGGCCGACATCGCAGCCCAGGCGGGGGTCAGCGAGGCGACCGTGAGCCGGGTCCTGAACGGCAAGCCGGGCGTCGCTGCGGCCACCCGCCAGTCCGTGCTCGCCGCGCTCGACGTCCTCGGCTACGACAGGCCCGTACGGCTGCGCCGGCGCAGCGCGGGCCTCGTCGGCCTGATCACGCCCGAGCTGGAGAACCCGATATTCCCCGCGCTCGCCCAGGTCATCGGGCAAGCCCTGACCCGGCAGGGGTATACGCCGGTCCTGGCCACCCAGACGCCCGGCGGCTCCACCGAGGACGAGCTGACCGAGATGCTGGTGGACCGGGGCGTCGCGGGCATCATCTTCGTGTCGGGGCTGCACGCGGACACCACGGCGGACACGTCGCGCTACGAGCGGCTGCGGGCCCAGGGCGTGCCGTTCGTCCTCGTCGACGGCTTCTCCCCGGCCGTGCGGGCCCCGTTCATCTCGCCCGACGACCGCGCGGCGATGCGCCTCGCGGTGACCCACCTGTCCTCGCTCGGCCACACCCGGATCGGCCTGGCGCTCGGACCGCGCCGCTTCGTGCCGGTGCAACGCAAGATGGAGGGGTTCACCCGCACCATGCGGGAGCGCTTCGCGCTGGCGCCGGACGCCGTGGAGGCGGACCTCGTCGAGCACTCCCTGTACACGCTCGAAGGCGGTCAGGCCGCGGCGTCCGCGCTCCTGGACCGCGGCTGCACGGCGGTCGTCTGCGCCAGCGACATGATGGCGCTCGGCGCGGTGCGGGCCGTGCGGGACCGGGGGCTGCGGGTGCCGGACGACGTCTCCGTCGTGGGTTTCGACGACTCGGTGCTCATCGCCTTCACGGACCCGCCCCTGACCACGATCCGCAAGCCCGTCCCGGCGATGGGCCAGGCCGCCGTGCGCACCCTCCTGGAGGAGATCGCGGGGACGCCCGCGCCGCACAGCGAGTTCGTCTTCCTGCCGGAGCTGGTCGTACGGGGTTCAACGGCCATGTGCCCGCCCGCCCGGCCGGGTGCGGGGCGGCCCCTGGGGGACCGGCCCGAAGCGTCTCGTCCCTGAGGTGTAGGGCGTGCGCCCGGAACCCATCGGGGGGATGATCTGAGGGGAGGCGGGCATCTGGCAGACTCTCTGCCCATGGGTGAGATGACTGTGACGACACTGGAAGGCCGCCAGCGGCCCACCACATCACCCATCGCGGGCGCGTCCGATGACCGCAATGGGCGGAATGTCCTGCGCCGGCTGCGCACGCCCCGGCGGCCGCGCCTGTGGTTCGAGATCCTGTTGATCGCGGTGAGTTACTGGACGTACTCACTGGTCCGCAACGCGGTGCCGGAGCAGAAGACGGCGGCGCTGCGCAACGCGGACTGGCTCTGGGACCTGGAGCAGACCCTCGGCATCGCCGTGGAGCGCTCGGTCAACCACGCCGTGGACTCGGTGACATGGCTGATCGTGGGCATGAACTACTACTACGCGACGCTGCACTTCGTCGTCACGCTGGGTGTCCTCGTGTGGCTGTACCGCAGTCATCCCGGCCGGTACGCGGCCACGCGCCTGGTGCTGTTCGCGACCACGGCGGTGGCCCTCCTCGGCTACTACCTGTATCCGCTGGCGCCGCCGCGGCTGGTGCCCGGCGGGGACTTCATCGACACGGTCATCGCGCACAACACCTGGGGCTCGATGGCCTCCGGCGACCTGAAGAACATGTCGAACCAGTACGCCGCGATGCCGTCGATGCACATCGGCTGGTCGCTGTGGTGCGGCCTGACCATCTTCGCGCTGGCGTCCGTGCCCTGGGTGAGGGTCCTGGGGCTGCTGTACCCGGTGGCGACGCTCGTCGTCATCGTCGCCACCGCGAACCACTTCTGGCTGGACGCGGTGGGCGGCATGATCTGCCTGGCCTTCGGTTACGCGGTGGTACGGCTCTGGTACGGGCGGCTTCCGTACGCCCTGCCGCAGCACGTCGAACCCGTGGCGGTGACCCGCTCCAGGTCCTGAGGGGGCCGCGGCCGCTCCAGGAGACCTGTGAGGGGCCCTTCGGCCCCGCCCAGGGGTGTCAGGCGCCGTAGAAGCGGTCCTCCACCACGGCGCGGGCCCGGCGGGTGGTGCGGCGGTAGTCCTCCAGCATGTCCCCGACGTGACCGGACTCGTAACCCAAGTAACGGCCGACGGCCGCGAGTTCCCGCCCGTCGGAGGGGAAGGTGTCCCCGGCCCGCCCGCGGACGAGCATCACGGCGTTGCGCACCCGGGTGGCGAGCACCCACGCCTCGTCGAGGATCTGCGCCTCGTCCGCCGGGATGAGGCGGGCGGCGCACGCCGCGGCGAGGGCCTCGCGGGTGCGGGTGGTGCGCAGGCCGGGTTCGGCCCAGCCGTGCCGGAGCTGGAGGAGCTGGACGGTCCACTCGACGTCGGAGAGGCCGCCGCGGCCGAGCTTGGCGTGCAGGGTGGGGTCGGCGCCGCGCGGCAGCCGCTCGGTCTCCATGCGGGCCTTGAGGCGGCGGATCTCGCGCACGGCCTCGTCGCCGATGCCCTCGGCGGGGTAGCGCAGCGGGTCGGCCAGCTCGATGAAGGCGGCCCCCAGGTCGGCGTCGCCCGCGACGGGCTCGGCGCGCAGCAGCGCCTGGGACTCCCAGCCGAGGGACCAGCGGCGGTAGTACGCCGCGTACGACTTGAGGGTGCGCACCAGGGGGCCGCTCTTGCCCTCGGGGCGCAGGTCGGCGTCGATGAGCAGCGGCGGGTCGGCGGTGGGGAGCTGGAGGAGGCGGCGCATCTCGGCGACGACGGTGTTGGCCGCCTTCGCCGCCTCCTGCTCGTCGACGCCCTCGCGCGGCTGGTGCACGAACAGGACGTCGGCGTCGGAGCCGTAGCCCAGTTCGCGGCCGCCGAAGCGGCCCATGCCGATGACGGCGAACCGGGTGGGCAGCTCGTCGCCCCAGTGGCCGCGGACGACGGCGCGCAGGGCGCCCGCGAGGGTGGCGGCCGTGAGGTCGGAGACGGCCGCGCCGACGCGGTTCACCAGGGCGCCCGCGGCGGACCCGCCCGCGGCGCCGACCCCGGTGCCGGCCGCGCCGTCCGCGGACCCGCCGGCGGCTTCGGCCGCGGTGCCGGCCGCGGTGCCGCCTTCCGTGCCGTACGAGGCGATGAGGTCGGCGGCCACGGTGCGGAACAGCTCGCGGCGGCGCACCCCGCGGGCCGCGGCCACCGCCTGCTCGGGCCCGTCGGCGCGGCCCACGGCGGCCAGGACCTCCTGTTCGAGCGCGGCTCGGCCGCGGGGTTCGAGGCCGCGCTCGTCGCCGAGCAGGGCGACCGCCTCGGGGGCGCGAAGCAGCAGGTCGGGGGCGAGGCGCCCGGCCGAGAGGACGCGGGCGAGGTTCTCCGCCGCCGCGCCCTCGTCCCGCAGCAGGCGCAGGTACCAGGGGGTCTTGCCGAGCGCGTCGGACACCTTGCGGAAGCCGAGGAGGCCCGCGTCCGGGTCGGCGGAGTCCGCGAACCAGCCGAGCAGCACCGGCAGCAGCGTGCGCTGGATGGCGGCCTTGCGGGAGACGCCGGAGGCGAGGGCCTCCAGGTGGCGCAGGGCGGCGGCCGGGTCGGCGTACCCGAGGGCGACGAGCCGCTCGCGGGCCGCCTCGGTGCTCAGCCGGGTCCCGCCGGACGGGGGTCCGTCCGCTCGGGCGAAGTCGAGGGTGGGGGGAAGCTGGGCGACGGCGTCGAGCAGCGGGCGGTAGAAGAGCTTCTCGTGCAGGCGGCGGACGACGGAGGTGTGCCGCTTCCAGGCGCGCCCGAGCTCGGTGATGGGCTCGGTGCGCATGCCCAGGGAGCGGCCGATGCGGCGCAGGTCGGCGTCGTTCTCGGGCACCAGGTGGGTGCGGCGCAGCCGGTGGAGCTGGATGCGGTGCTCCAGGGAGCGCAGGAAGCGGTACGCGTCCTCCAGCTGGGCGGCGTCGACGCGGCCGACGTAGCCGCCGGCGGCGAGCGCGGCCAGGGCGTCGAGCGTCGTACCGCTGCGCAGCGAGGCGTCCGCGCGGCCGTGCACCAACTGCAGGAGCTGGACGGCGAATTCGACGTCGCGCAGGCCGCCGGGGCCGAGCTTGAGCTCGCGGTCCACCTCGCCCACCGGGATGTTGGCCACCACGCGGCGGCGCATCTGCTGCACGTCGGCGACGAAGTTCTCCCGCTCGGCGGCCTGCCACACCAGCGGGGCGACGGCGGCGCAGTACTCCTCGCCCAGCTCGGCGTCGCCGGCCACGGGCCGGGCCTTGAGCAGCGCCTGGAACTCCCAGGTCTTGGCCCAGCGCTGGTAGTAGGCGATGTGCGAGGACAGGGTGCGCACGAGCGGGCCGTTGCGGCCCTCGGGGCGGAGGTTGGCGTCGACGGGCCAGATGGTGCCCTCGACGGTGGTGTCGGAGCAGATCCGCATCAGGTGCGAGGCGAGCCGGGTCGCGGCCTGGAGCGCCTTGTCCTCACCGGTGCCTTCACCCGCGCCCTCCGCGGCTTCCGCGACGAAGATGACGTCCACGTCGGAGACGTAGTTCAGCTCGTGGCCGCCGCACTTGCCCATGGCGATCACCGCGAGGCGGCACTTGGCGGCGTCCTCCGGCGCGGCGGCGCGGGCCAGGGCGAGCGCGGCGCGGAGCGTCGCGGTGGCGAGGTCGGCCAGCTCGGCCGCGGTCTGGGCGATGTCGGTGGTGCCGCACACGTCGCGGGCGGCGATGGACAGCAGGCAGCGGCGGTAGGCCACGCGCAGCGCGTCGGGGTCGGTGGCCGCGGCGAGGCCGCGCTCGAACTCCTCGACGCCGGGGTGCAGGTCGGCCGCCTCGTAGGTGACCAGGGCGCGCCAGTCGCCCGGGTGCCGGGCGAGGTGGTCGGCGAGCGCCTCGGAGGCGCCGAGGACGCCGAGCAGCCGGTCGCGCAGCGGCTTGGAGCTGACGAGGGTGTCGAGCAGCTCGCGGCGGTCGGTGCCCTGGTCGTCGGGGGACTGCGCCTCCACGAGGCGGACGAGGCCGAGCAGGGCCAGGTCGGGGTCGGCGGTGGCGCCGAGCGCGTCGAGGAGGACCGGGTCGGTGCGCACGGCGTCGAGACCGGGCGCGGCGAGCAGCCGCTCGGCGGCCGAGGGGTCCGTGAAACCGTGCCGCAGCAGCCGGGTGAACGTGCTGCTCCTGCGCCCTTGCGGCAACGTCATGCCCGCGCCCTTCGCTCGCCTGTTCCTGGCCAGAGCCTACCGAGCGGCGCCGACGCGCGGTCCGGGGCGTTCCTCCGCCCCGCGTGCGGGGCCCGCCCCGGGGCGGGAGCATGGGACAGCACGCGCCGCCAAGAAGGATGTCCCGTGCACGCGGCGCGAATCCCCTCCCATTTCGAACAGACGTCCGTACGATGTGAGCGGGCCGGGCCGCATGGGCCCGTACCCGCACCGCGAGGAGGAGCAAGCCATGGAGTGGACGCTCGAGGTCGTGCTGTTGCCCGTGTCGGACCTGGACCGGGCCAAGGACTTCTACGAGAACAAGTGCGGCTTCAAGGCGGACATGGACGGCGAGGTCGCGCCCGGCGTGCGGGTCATCCAGATCACGCCGCCGGGGTCGCGCTGTTCGCTGGCGATGACGGAGGGCATGCCGCCCGCGCCGGGCCAGGGGCGGGCGGAACCCGGTTCGCTGCAGGGGCTCCAGCTCTGCGTGACCGACATCGAGGCCGCGCACGCGGAGCTGGCCGGCCGGGGCGTGGACATCACGCCCGTGCGGCACCTGGGCCCGGAGGGCTGGACGGAGGGCCGGAGCGAGGCCCCGTGGAGCTCGTTCTGCTTCTTCAAGGACCCGGACGGCAACGGCTGGGCGGTGCAGGAGGCTCCGGCGCCGCTGTCGGAGCGCTGAGGTCCGCCGGGCGGGCCGTGGCCGGGGCCGGGAGTCGGCGCCGGGGCCGGGCCGTGCTCGTGGCGGTCGGCGCCGGGGCCGGGGGCCGGGCCGCGCGTCGGCGCCAGGGCCGCGCTCGTGACGGCGGGCGGGAGGCCCGCGCGGGTGGCGGGCGAGCGGCGGGCCCGCACGGGGGCTGGGTGAGCGGCTGGGGTGGGCGGACAGGCCCGCCCAGGTGGCGCGGGCGGACGGGGTCACCCGGTCAGCCGCCCAGCTTCTCCTCCATCCAGGCCACGCCGAAGTCCACGACGTCGCGGGCCTCGAAGAGGTGGCACTCCGCCGCGCCGACCCGGCCCCGCAGCCCCTTGCCGGTGGCGAGCAAGTCCCGCGCGATGACCTCGAACGGCCAGACGTCCTCCGGCACCACGGAGGAGTAGTCGAAGGCGCCGTCCTCCGAGTCGATGTCGTGGAAGCGGCGCCAGACCCGCTCGCCGTTCTCCACGACGGGCTGTTCGTAGTCCACGAAGCGCTTGCCGGGGGCCTCGGCCAGGGCCTCGGCGTGGTGCAGCAGCGTGATCGAGTCGAGCGGCGCGCCGAGCAGCAGCACGCGGCCGCCCTTCTCGACGAGCCGCGCCAGCGGGCTGCCCGGGCCGTGCGGGTCGTCCCAGGGATGGTCGGCCATCAGCTCGTCGGCGGCGGCCCCGAGGGCCGCGAAACTGGCGTCGGGGTGGCGGCTGCGGACCGCGCCGGGCCAGCGGCGCAGGGCCTCCGGCAGCCGGCCGTTGTTGTGGTCGGCCTCGCTGAGGACCGGGTCGTACGCGGGGTGCTCCGCGCGCAGGGCGTCCTGCCACTCCTGGGGCCAGTCGGTGCTCCACTCGTACGGCGGCGCGTCGTTCCAGCCACAGGTGACCATGAGCGTGCCGCGCTCCCCCACGACGTCCAGCAGCGCGCCGATGACGGTGGCCGGTCCGCCCGCCACGTACCCGAGGGCGGACATCTGGGTGTGGAACATCGCGACGTCGCCCTCGGCGAGGCCGAGCTCCCGCAGCTCGCGGGCGAGCCGCCCGCGCGTCACCGGCCCTTCGCACCGCTTCAGCAACTCCATCTCGTCCATGCCCGCGACGCTAACCGATCAACGACCCTGCCCGGCAACCCATTTACGGCACGGCCCCGGCCGCCCCGCCCGCGGGCACGTCAGCGGCGACGCGGACAGCGCGACCACCCCTCAGCGGCCGGTCACGGCACCCAGGGGCTCGCCGACGACCCGGGCGGCGAGCCGTGCCGCCAGGACCTCGGCGTCCCGCGCGAGGACGGCTTCGGCGGCGGCGCGCTCCGCGGCGATGCGGGCGGTGCCCTCGGCCACGAGCGCGTCACGCTCGCGGGCGCCCTCGGCGCGCGCGGCCTGGATCGCGGCGACGCCCTCCTCCGCGGCGCGCTGGCGTATGCGGGCCGCTTCGTGGCGCCCCTCGGCCAGCACCGACTCGCACACCGCGCGCACCTCGTCCGCCTCGCGACGGATCGCGGCGGCCTCGCCCTCACGGCCCGATATGAGCCGCTCCCGGTCGGCCAGGACCCGGTTGATGCGGGGCAGCAGCACCCCGGCCACCATCCAGAAGGAGGCGGCGAACGTCACGAGGGCGACCATCAGGTCGGCGCCCCGCGGCTTGAGCGGACCGAGATCAAGGGCAAGCAGCTCCATGCCCCTGATCCTTCCCACCCGCCCCACCGCGCGAACACGCTTTCGAGACAGATCGTGTCCGAACCGCGCCCCCCAGGCCACGGAGCCCGCCGCCTGGGAAGCACACCAGCTGGCGTCGATCGGCATCGACGTGGCGGACATCCGGCGCCGGGCCGACGCCTCCTTCGGGCCCGGCGCCTTCCAGTTCCCCCGGCCCGTCTACACCCCCGAGGCCCGCAAGGCGCTGGAGAACACCCTGGGCGAGGCCCGTGCACTGGGCTGCGACAGGTTCGGCACCGCACACATCCTGCTCGGCCTGCTGACCGTGCCCGAGGGCCACGCCCTCCAGGTCCTGGCCGCTCTCGGGGTCGACCCCGCGGGCCTACGGGAGACGGCCCTGGACCGGGCCGCCCAGGAGGGCGCATGACAGCGGGAGGACGCCTGACAGCCGGAGGGCGCGCGACAGCGGGAGGGCGCGAGGCAGCGGGCCGGGTCACCGCGGTGAGCCGCAGCGCCTCGTACGCGTTCAGCAAGCCCAACCACGCGTCCATCACCCTGCTCGCCGGCCTGGGCGTGGAGGGCGACGTCCACGCGGGGGAGACGATCCGCCACCAGTTCCGCATGACCTACGAGCCGGGCCTACCCAACCTGCGCCAAGTCCACCTGATCCACGAAGAGCTCTTCGACGAACTCGCCCTGAAGGGGTTCGCGGTCTCCGCGGGCCGGCTGGGCGAGAACGTCACCACCCGCGGGGTGGACCTCCTGGGCCTGCCCACAGGGTCCCTGCTGCGCCTCAGGGCCGACGCGGTGGTCGAGGTGACCGGACTGCGCACCCCGTGCTCGAAGATCAACGACTTCCGGGCGGGTCTCCTGAACGAGATGTTCGCCGTGGACCCGCTCTCCGACGAGCTCACCCTCAAGTGCGGCGTCATGGCCGTGGTCCGCCGGACGGGCACCGTCCGGCCCGACGACACGGTGGAGGTGGAACTCCCCGCGCCCCCGCACCGCGCCCTGGAGCGCGTCTAGACCCGGCCCCGGACGACACGGAGACGGCCACAGCGGCCCGTCACGCGGCGGCCGGAACGGGCTCGGAGCCGTGCCGTCCCTCGGGTCTCCTCCGCCGTACCCGGACACCTACAGGTACAGGTTCCGTACCCGGTCACCTACAGATACAGGTTGTCCAGGAAGTTGCCGACGGCCTCCACGACGCGGTTTCTGCGGCGGTGCGCCCTGCTGCAGTAGCGCCGCCTCCGCCACCGTCCGCGCGGCTGCGGCACAGGCGCGTGACACCAGTCGCACGGCAGCGTGCGCTGCGTTCCCCCGTTCACGCCCACCACCCTAGGCAACGCCGCCCGCGGCTACAGCACCGGCAGATTCTTCCGCAGCTCGAAGGCCGTGACCTCGCTGCGGTACTCCTCCCACTCCTGCTTCTTGTTGCGCAGGAAGAAGTCGTAGACGTGCTCGCCGAGCGTCTCGGCGACGAGTTCCGAGCGCTCCATCAGGGAGATCGCCTCGCCCAGGTTCTGCGGCAGCGGTTCGATGCCGAGGGCGCGGCGTTCGGCGTCGCGGAGGGCCCAGACGTCGTCGTCGGCGCCGGGCGGGAGCTCGTAGCCCTCCTCGATGCCCTTCAGGCCGGCCGCGAGGAGGACGGCGTAGGCCAGGTAGGGGTTCGCGCCGGAGTCGAGGGAGCGGACCTCGACGCGGGCCGAACCGGTCTTGCCGGGCTTGTACATGGGCACGCGGATGAGCGCGGAGCGGTTGTTGTGGCCCCAGCAGATGTACGAGGGGGCCTCGCCGCCGGCGCCCGCGGTGCGCTCCGAGCCGCCCCAGATGCGCTTGTAGGAGTTGACCCACTGGTTGGTGACGGCGGAGATCTCGGCGGCGTGCCGCAGCAGGCCCGCGATGAAGGAGCGGCCGACCTTGGAGAGCTGGTACTCGGCGCCGGACTCGTAGAACGCGTTCCGGTCGCCCTCGAAGAGGGAGAGGTGCGTGTGCATGCCGGAGCCCGGGTGCTCGGAGAACGGCTTCGGCATGAACGTCGCCTGGACGCCCTGCTCCAGCGCCACCTGCTTCATGACCAGGCGGAAGGTCATGATGTTGTCGGCCGTGGAGAGCGCGTCCGCGTAGCGGAGGTCGATCTCCTGCTGGCCCGGCGCGCCCTCGTGGTGGCTGAACTCGACCGAGATGCCCATGGATTCGAGCATCGTGATGGCCTGGCGGCGGAAGTCCATGCCCACGTTCTGCGGGGTGTGGTCGAAGTAGCCGCTGTTGTCGGCGGGGGTCGGGCGTGAGCCGTCGGTGGGCTTCTCCTTGAGCAGGAAGAACTCGATCTCGGGGTGGGTGTAGAAGGTGAACCCGAGGTCGGAGGTCTTGGCCAGAGCGCGCTTGAGGACGTAGCGCGGGTCGGCGAACGACGGCGAGCCGTCGGGCATCAGGATGTCGCAGAACATCCGGGCGGTGCCGGGGGCCTCCGCGCGCCAGGGCAGGATCTGGAAGGTGCCCGGGTCCGGCTTGGCGATCATGTCGGACTCGTAGACGCGGGCGAAGCCCTCGATGGCGGAGCCGTCGAAGCCGATGCCCTCGTCGAAGGCCTGCTCCAGCTCGGCGGGGGCGACCGCGACCGACTTCAGGAAGCCGAGTACGTCCGTGAACCACAGGCGTACGAACCGGATGTCGCGCTCCTCCAGAGTGCGGAGCACGAACTCCTGCTGCTTGTCCATCTCGACTTCCACCCATCCTTGCTGGTCGGAACCGGCTGCCCCCGAGCCACGGGACGTCGCCCCGGCACATGAGCATCCCACCACACGGTTTCGTCCGCGTTGCGGCCGCTCCTTGCCCATACTGCACGGTCATCCGGACAGGGTGACAGCGGCGTCGGACCACTCCCTTAAAGTGACATTTGAGCGTCGCGCACAAACCCGCCTCCCTGGGAGTCGCGCCCCAGCAGTACGCGACGGTGCGCGAGCACCTCTTCGCGGCCGTCGCCGAGGTGCTCGGCGACGCCGTCACGCCCGAGGTGGCGGCGGCCGGGGACGAGGTGTACTGGCTGATGGCGAACGCCCTCGTCGCGATCGAGGCGCGCCTTTACGCCGAGCGGGGCATCGCGGCGGGCGCGGACGCCCTGCGCGCGTGGGAGGTGGTGGAGCGGGTCGAGGAGACGGCGGACGTCGCCACGTTCCGGCTGCGCCCCGCCGACGGCTCGCCCGCGCCCGCCTTCCGCGCGGGCCGGTACGTGTCCGTCCAGGTCGAGCCGGCGGACGGGGCCCGCCAGATACGGCAGTACAGCCTGACCGGGGCGCCCGCGGCGGACGTACGGCAGATCAGTGTGAAGCGGGTGCGCGAGGTCACTACGAGGTCTTCGGCCCCGACCTGTGGCTGGTGAGCCCGAGCAGCAGCGGCCCGGTCGGCGAGGCGACGATGTCGTCGACGGTCACGGGGTCGAGGGCGGCGTAGAACGTCTCCTGGGCGCGGCGCAGGGCGCCCCGCAGCCGGCACCCCGAGCTGAGCGGGCACGGCGTCGCTCCCTCGCAGTCCACGACGTCGCCCCGGCCCTCCAGCTCCCGCACCAGCGCGCTCACGGACGCCGTGCGCCCCGCCTCGGTGGGCGCGAGGCCGCCGCCCCGGCCGCGCCGGGCCTGCACCAGGCCGAGGCGCTGGAGGCGGGCGGCGACCTTCGCGGCGTGCGTGTAGGGCACCGCCATGTCACCGGCCACTTCGCGCGTGGTGGGCGCGGCCGCCGCGCCGCCGGCTCCCTTGGCCGCGGCCACCACGGCGAGACGCATGAGCATGCGCAGCACCAGGTCGGTGGAGTGCAGGAGCCGCGTGCCGCGCAGCGTAGGGAATGCGCCCGGGTCGTTCAAATTGGCGAGCGGCCCTGCCACCGGGGGGCGCGAGAGCTACGATCAACGCACTCGCAACGCCCGTGCACGCCTCGCACCGCCCCGGCACCACCCTCCGCGCACCGCCCTTCCGCACCGCCCCGGCACCACCGCCCGCGCACCGCCCCGGTGCCGGGCCCGCACCGCCCCGGCACCACCCGCAAGGCCCTCGCGCACCACCCCCGCACCGCCCCTGTGCACCACCCTCGCACCGCCCTCAGCTCGACCCATCCGATCCGTCCCTTTCCGCAGAAGGACACACCATGGGTTCCGCCAAGAAGACGAGCAGCGCCGAACGCAAGGCCCGAATAGCGGAGATGCGGCGCGCCGAAGCCGCCCGCGAGCGCCGTGCCCGCGCGCTCACCATCACCCTGAGCGCGGTCATCGTCGCGGCCGTCGGCATCGGCGGCTACTTCCTCGTGGCGTCCGCCGACGACGACTCCTCGGACTCCGGCAAGCCGGGCGACGCCAAGGCCGTGGCCGAGTTCACCCGGACCAAGGACGGCGAGAAGGTCTGGGACGCCAAGAAGCTGGGCCGCACGCACGTGGCCGGCAAGGTGAAGTACCCGGTGACGCCGCCGGTGGGCGGCAACCACCACCAGGTGTGGATGAACTGCAACGGCGACGTCTACAAGAAGGAGATCCCGAACGAGAACGCCGTGCACTCCCTGGAGCACGGCTCGGTCTGGGTCACCTACAACGACCAGGCGAAGCCCGCGGACCTGAAGAAGCTCGAGGCGAAGGTGAAGAAGACGCCGTACTCGCTGATGAGCCCGGTCAGGAACCAGAAGGAGCCGCTGCTGCTCACGGCGTGGGGCCACCAGCGGGCCGTGACGGGCGCCGACGACCCCAAGGTCAACTCCTTCTTCTCCACGTACGTGCAGGGCAAGCAGACCCCCGAGCCGGGTGCCGCCTGCACCAACGGCATGAGCCAGTGACGGCCCGTGGTGACGGCGGTGGGACGGCGGCGACAATGGCGGGGTGGGCGATGACGGGGCGGGCGATGACAGGGGCCGGGACCATGGCTTCGGCCGTGACTCCGGCCGCGACTCGGGCAGGGGTGGAGCGGGCGTGAGGCGTACCGACTGGCTGATCGGCGCCGTCGCGGGCGCGGTGCTCGCGGCGGGCGGCATCACGGCCGCCGTCGCGTCCACCGACGACTCCCCGGGCTCGGGCTCCGGCTCGGCGTCCGGGGGCGCGCCGTCGAGTTCCTCGGCCGACGCGGGGTTCGCGCGGGACATGTCCGTGCACCACCAGCAGGCCGTGGAGATGTCGTACGTCGTCCGCGACCGCACCGGGAACGAGGAGATCCGGCGGCTCGCGTACGACATCGCGCAGACCCAGGCCAACCAGCGCGGCATGATGCTCGGCTGGCTCGACCTGTGGGAGCTGCCGAAGGTGTCCGAGAAGCCGCCCATGACCTGGATGGGCATGAGCGAGGCCCCGTCCCCCGGCGAGGGCTCGCTGATGCCGGGCATGGCGACGAACGCGCAGATGAAGCGGCTCGGCGAGCTGAACGGCCGCGCGGCGGAGGTCTACTACCTGCGCCTGATGACCACCCACCACAAGGGCGGCATCCACATGGCCCAGGGCTGCGTGGAGCGCTGCGAGGTCGACGCCGAACGCCGCCTGGCCCAGGGCATGGTGGAGTCCCAGGAGTCGGAGGTCGCCCTGATGACGACGCTCCTGAAGAAGCGCGGCGCCAAGCCGTAGCCACCCGCCGCACGGCCCGTGGCCGAGGGCTGCCGCCGGGGCTGACGCTTCGGCTGCGCTGCGGCTGACGCTGTGGCTGGTGCGGCGTCCGGCGTGCCCTGCCGCCCTCGCCCCTCTCATCCCGCCCGCCAGGTCACGCGCGGCGGGCGGACCGCCGCGCACAGGGGCAGGCCCGCCTCGTCCGTGAGGGTGAGTTCGGCGGTGGCCGAGCCGGTGGTGAGCGCCTCGGGGGGTATGTCGGCGAAGTACAGCTTGGCGCGGCGGAACATCGTGAACCGGCCTCCGGGCGGCAGTTCGCCCCAGGTCAGGTAGAAGAACCGCGCGCCCCGCCTGCCCTGCGCGTACGGGCCCTTGAAGTCCTGCGTGCCGTCCGGCGCGGGGGCGAGGTCGACCTCGAACTCCCAGACCGCCTCGGCCGCGTCCGCGCGCACCGGGGCATCGGGCTCCGCGCCGCGCTGGACCGCCACGTGCACGTCCCGGTACTCCTCGCACGCCGCCCCGGGCAGCTCCCGCCCGACCACGCGCACCGTCAGCTTCCGCGTCTCCTGCGTCATGCCCTCCATGGCACCACGAGGGTCTGACAACGCCCGCCCCGCCGCGGACGAGCGCCCCCGCCTACCGCGCCCGGCGCACCGCGTCGGCCACCGCGCGCGGCCGGTCCCGCATCAGCAGGTGCCCGGCGGGCCAGAGCCCCCGGAAGTCGGCGCCCAGGGCCCGTGCCAGCGCCCGCTGGCGGGACATCCAGGGGCCCGTGCCCGTGGAGTCCGCCGCGAGCACGGTCACCGGCGCCCCGCCCGGCAGAGGGGCCCGCCGCCGCAGCAGGGCGAGTTCGCGCGCCACGTCGCCGTACGTCGCGTACTCGACGAGCGCCGCCCGCCACACCCGGCTCGTCCCGTAGACCTCACGCAGCGCACGCGGCACAGCGCCGCCGCGCAGCAGCGGACCGAGGGCGTGCGGCACCCCGGCCGCCCCGAGGAGCGCCCCGCACGCCCGCGCGCCCGCCACCCGCACGCCCCGCCCGGGCAGGGCCCGGGGCCGCTCCTCCACGCTGGAGTCGACGAGCACGAGCCCCGCCGTCCGCCGCGGGTGGAGGCGCGCGAAGGCCTCCGCGTGGAACCCCGCCAAGGAGTGCCCCACCACCGTCGCGGCCCGGCCGCCCAGGCCGGCCGCGTCCAGGACCCGCCCGATCCGCGCCGCCTCCCCCGCCGCCGTCGGCACCCCGCGTGCGGGCCCGCTGCGGCCGAGGCCGGGGCGGTCGAAGCGGACGACGGTGCGCGTGGCGGCGAGCAGGTCCACCACCGGGTCCCACTCGAACCAGGCGAGCCCGAGCCCCGCGCTGAGCACGCACACCGGCCCGGTGCCGGTCACCTGGACGTGGTGCGGCACTCCGTCGATCCGTACGAACACGCCCCGCTCACCCCCTCCGTCCCTCACGACCGCCCCGCCGTACGTGCCACGCCAGGACCACCAGCCACACGGCGATCGCGAGCACCTGGAGGCGCTGGCCGACCCCCAGGCCCCAGGTGCCGTGCCCGGCGTCGAAGGCGAGGACGGCCGCCACGGTCCACGCGGAGGCGGCGACCTCGACGGCCACGAGCACCGCCAGTGTCCCGCGCAGCCGGGCCCCGCCCTCCCCGGCGCGGCGTACGGCGGCCGTGAGCAGCACCATCCCCGCCAGCGCCCCGGCCACGGCCACGCTGCTGCTGACCGCGTGGGCGGCGTGCGTGGCGGGGACGAGCCCGGCCCGCTCGCGCGCCGCGCACGCCGCGTCGACGGTGGGCGCGCAGCTCAGCGGCAGCCACGCGTCGGCCGCGGTGGCCGCGCCGAAGACGGCGGTACCGGCCCAGCCGAGGCCGGACAGGGCGCGGGCGCGCGGCACGGCACCACCGGCGCGCAGCCGCACCAGCCCGCCCACGGCCCCCGCGCCCACCAGCAGCCCCGCCGCGCAGTCCACCGCCCGGAAGAAGGCACCGTACGGCTGGTCCCGCGCGGCGAGCTCGCTCACGTACGACCGCAGCGGCGACAGCCCGGTCGGCAGGACGGCCTCCAGGGTCCAGGAGGTGTAGGCGGCGGCCCCGAGGACCAGCAGCGCGGCGACGGTGGCGCGGACGGCCCGCGGCGCCGCGGCGGCGGGCGGCGCGGGGGGCGTCCGCGGACGGGCGCTAGTGGGCATGCGACCCCTGGTGGTCCGGGTGCACCCATTCCGGTTTGCGGAACTTGAGGAAGGCGAACGGTGCCGCCACCCCGAGCGCGAGCAGCCCGCCGCCGACGATCAGCAGGTAGCGCCAGAGCGGCGCGTCGCCGAACTGGTCCGGCGGTACGAAGCCGATCGCGAGCGCGCACGCCGAGGCGGCGAAGCCGACGCCGGCCACGAGCGTGACGGCGGGCACGACGAAGCCGCGCGGCACGTCCGGCCGGGTCCGGCGCAGCCGCACCACGGCCACGAACATCAGCAGGTAGGCGATGAGGTAGATCTGCACGGTGATCACGGAGAACATCCAGTACGCGCTGGACACGTCGTCACTGAACGCGTACAGGACACCGATCAGGGTGGTGACCACGCCCTGCGCGACCATGATGTTCAGCGGCACGCCGTGCCGGTTGAAGCGCTGCAGGAACGGCGGCAGATAGCCCTCCTGGCGGGCCAGCGTCACCAGGCCCTTGGCGGGGCCCGCGAGCCAGGTGAGCATGCCGCCGAGCGCGGCCAGGACGAGCATGATCCCGACGACCTTCGTCAGCCAGCCGACGTGGAAGCGGTCGAAGAACGCCTGGAAGGCCTGCATCAGCCCGGCGGTGAGGCTGAGCTGCTCGGACGGCATCACCCAGCTGATGGCGAGCGCCGGAAGGATGAAGATCAGCAGCACCAGGCCGGTGGCCAGGAAGATCGAGCGCGGGTACTCCGCGCGCGGGTGCCGCAGCGCCGACACGTGGACGCCGTTCATCTCCATGCCGGCGTAGCTCAGGAAGTTGTTGACGATGAGCACGAGGCTCGCGAGGCCGGTCCACGGCGGCAGCCAGTGGTCGGTGGACATGGGCGCGGCGGACTCGTTGCCCTGGCCCAGGAAGACGATGCCGAGCGCGATCAGCACGACCCCGGGGACGAGGGTGCCGATCACCAGCCCCAGGGAGGAGAGCCCCGCGACGGTCTTGGTGCCGCGCGAGGTGATCCACACGCCGGTCCAGTAGATGACGACGATGACGATCGCCACGTAGACGCCGTCCTCGGCGAGGCTCGGGTGGACGACGTACGCGAACGTCGAGGCCACGTACGCGAGCAGGCTCGGGTAGTACGCGATGGTCATCGCGAACTGGCACCACACCGCGACGAACCCGAGCGGCTTGCCGAGCGCCTCGCTGACCCACCGGTAGATGCCGCCCCGCCAGCCGGAGGCCAGCTCCGCCCCCACCAGGGCGGTGGGCAGCAGGAACACCACGGCGGGCAGGAGGTAGAGGAAGACCGCCGCGAGGCCGTAGATGGCCATGGTGGGCGAGGGCCGCAGGCTGGCCACCGAGGCCGTGGTCATCAGGGCGAGCGTCACCCAGGAGATGAACTGCCGCTTGGTCCCGGCGTCGTCGCCGAACTCCGCGGCCTCGTCGCCCCGGTCCTCCGCGGCCGTCCCGGGCACCGCGGCCGTCCCGGGAGCCGCGGATGCTCCGGGCACGGCGGACGCTCCGGCCGCCGCGCCCGTCGCGGCCTCCCCGGCCGCCGTCGTGTCGCCCGCGCTCTGTCCGGGCTTGTCCGTACTCGTCATGCGTTCATGATCAATGTTCCGCGCGCACCCCGCACATCGCCCGATACCGGGGAGGGGTAGTCTCCGGCCCATGCGTCCCGACCGGCAGCCAACAACCGCGAGCGGATTCCTGCTCGTTGTCGCGCTGCTGTGCGGCATCGTGACGATGCACACGTTGGGCCATCCCCGGGAGCACGGGGCGGGGCCCTCGGGGTCCGGTGGCCCGGCGGCCGCCGCGAGCCACGCTGTCACGGGAGCCTCGGCCGTTGGCCCAGGGGCCCGCGTCGCGGGCTCGGGGCACCACGCGCGCGTGGCGGCCGTTACCGGGGCCGACGCCGGGCACAGGGCTGATGCCGTTCCCGGGGCCGATGCCGCATACAGGGCTGATGACGCACACAGGGTGCGGTGGTCCGGGTCCGTGGGGACCGCTCCGCGGGTGGACGCGCCCGGGGCCGCGTCGCACGGCACCGGCATGGACCCGCTGTCCGTGTGCCTGGCCGTCCTGGGCGGTGCCCTCGTGCTCGCGCTCGTGGGCGCGGTGGTGGCACGGGCCCCGGCCGCCGTGGCGGTCCGCCTCCCCGCCGGGCTGCGGTGCGCGCCCCGGCCCGACCCGCCCCCGCCCCGCGCGCTCCTCGCCCGTCTCTCCGTGCTGCGGATCTAGGCCGCCGTACCGGCTGCTCCGCGCTGCCCGCGCCGGGGGGAACCTCCGGCGGCCGAGCGGTGTACCAGAAGCAGCGGACGCGACCTTCTGCACGCATCACTTCAGTACGGACGAGGTGTTCCCGTCATGCACGACCGCACCACCCGCACCACCCCCACTCAGCGCACCCCGCGCACTCAGCGCACCCCGCGCGCCTCGCGACGCGCCCTGCTCGGCGCCGCCCTCGCCGCCGCCGGGACCGGGCTCGTCACCGCCTGCTCCGGCGACGGCCCGCACAACGGCCACGGCGGCGGGGCCGGACCGTCGGCCGGTACGGAGGGCTATGTGTCGCCCACCGGCCGCGAGGTGGCCGCCGCGGAGGAGAAGCGCCCCGGCGGCGGCCGGCTCCGCGAGCTGAAGCTCATGGCGATGCCCGCGACGCTCGACCTCGGTGGCCGTACGGTCAGGACCTGGGCGTACGGGGACGCGCTGCCCGGCAAGGAGGTCCGTGTGACGGCGGGCGACACCCTGTCGCTCACCCTCGCCAACCACCTCCCCCAGGCCACGAGCCTGCACTGGCACGGCCTTGCGCTGCGCAACGACATGGACGGCGTCCCCGGGCTCACGCAGCGCGCGATCGCGCCGGGCGCCGACTTCACGTACCGCTTCAAGGTCCCGCACCCCGGGACGTACTGGTTCCATCCGCACTCCGGCACCCAGCAGGACCGCGGCCTGTACGCGCCGCTGATCGTCGACGACCCCCGGGAGCCGCTGGCGTACGACAAGGAGTGGGTGGTCGTCCTGGACGACTGGGTCGACGGCGTCGACGGCTCCACCCCCGACGCCGTCCTCGCCGAGCTGCGCCGCGGCATGGACCACGGCGGCGGCTCCGGCGGCATGGACCACGGCGGGGGCACGGACCACAGCGGCGGCTCGGAGAACTCCGGAAACTCCGGGAACTCCGGCGGCACCGGTGGCTCCGGTGGCTCCGGGCACGAAGGGCACATGTCCCGTACCGCCGTGACCGGCGGGCGGCGCTCCCCCGGGGCCGCTTCCGGGCCCGGGCCGGACCCCGCGGGCCCCTCCCGCATGCTCATGGGAGCCACCAGCGACATCCTCGGCCGGGACGCGGGCGACGTGGCGTACCCGTACTACTTGATCAACGGTCGCACCCCGGCGGACCCGTCGACGTTCCGCGCGCGCCCCGGCGACCGCATCCGGCTGCGGCTGATCAACGCGGGCGGGGACACGGCCTTCCGCGTGGCGCTCGGCGGCCACGAGCTGACGGTCACGCACACCGACGGCTTCCCGGTGCGGCACCGGAAGGCCGACGCCCTGCTCATCGGGATGGGCGAACGGTACGACGTCCTGGTCACCGCCAAGGACGGCGTCTTCCCGCTGACCGCGGTGGCCGAGGGCAAGAAGGCGGCGGCCCGCGCGCTGCTGCGCACGGGCGGCGGCTCCGCGCCGTCCCCGTCCGCGCGCCCCGAGGAGCTCCGGGGACGCGTCCTCCTCGCCGACCGGCTCACGGCGGACGACTCCGTGGCGCTGGAGGCCGGAGAGGTGGACCGTACGGTGAGGATCCGGCTGACGGGCGGCATGGCGAGGTACGACTGGGCCTTCGACGGCGAGCCGTACGACCACGGCCGGCGCCACCCGGTGCGCGCGGGCGAGCGCGTGCGCCTGGAGTTCACCAACGCCACCTCGATGTGGCACCCGCTGCACCTGCACGGCCACACCTTCGCCGTGGCGAGCGCCTCCGGCCGCCCCCGCAAGGACACCGCGGTCGTCCTGCCGAACGGCCGCCTGGCGGTGGACTTCACGGCGGACAACCCGGGCCTGTGGATGATCCACTGCCACAACGTGTACCACGCGGAGGCGGGGATGATGACGGTGCTCGGCTACCGCAGCTCATGACCCCCTCATGACCGCTCCTGAACACTCCTGATCGCCCCTGACTGCTCCTGGCTGCTCCCGAGCTGGGGGGCCGCCCCGGCGCGCCGCGCTTCCGGACGGGTCCTGACGGCCTCGTCCGGGGGCGCGGAACCGCCTCTTCCAGGGGTATCGCGTCGAGGTGACGATTAGACTGGCTCCGTGCCTCAGCTACGCGTTGCCCTGAATCAGATCGACTCGACCGTCGGTGACCTCGACAAGAACGCCGACGCGGTACTCCGCTGGGCCCGGCACTCGGCCGAGCAGGGCGCGCACCTCGCCGCGTTCCCGGAGATGGCGCTGACCGGCTACCCGGTGGAGGACCTGGCCCTGCGCTCCTCCTTCGTGGAGGCCTCCCGCCGGGCCCTGCGCGCCCTCGCCGCCCGGCTGCGCGACGAGGGCCTCGGTGAACTGCCCGTCGTCGTCGGCTATCTGGACCGCTGCGACGAGGCCGCGCCGCGCTACGGCCAGCCCGCCGGGGCGCCGCGCAACGCGGCGGCCGTCCTGCACCGCGGCGAGGTGGCGCTCACGTACTCCAAGCACCACCTGCCCAACTACGGCGTCTTCGACGAGTTCCGCTACTTCGTGCCGGGCGAGACGCTGCCGGTCGTCCGCGTGCACGGCGTGGACGTGGCGCTCGCGATCTGCGAGGACCTGTGGCAGGACGGCGGCCGCGTCCCGGCCACCCGCACGGCCGGGGCCGGACTGCTGCTGTCCGTCAACGCCTCACCGTACGAGCAGCACAAGGACGACCTGCGCCTCGAACTGGTCCGCAAGCGGGCGCAGGAGGCCGGCTGCACCACCGCGTACCTCGCCATGACGGGCGGTCAGGACGAGCTGGTCTTCGACGGCGACTCCATCGTCGTCGACAGGGACGGCGACGTCATCGCGCGGGCCCCGCAGTTCACCGAGGGCTGCATGGTGCTCGACCTGGACCTGCCCGCGGCCGCCGCCGAGCCGCCGTCGGGCGTCCTGGACGACGGGCTGCGCGTCGAACACGTCACGCTGTCCGCCGAGCCGCTGCCGCCCTACGAGGCGGAGCACACCGGCTCGTACGCGGAGCGCCTCGACGACGACGAGGAGGTCTACTCCGCGCTCGTGGTGGGCCTGCGCGCCTACGTGACGAAGAACGGCTTCCGCTCCGTGCTCGTCGGCCTCTCCGGAGGCATCGACTCCGCGCTCACCGCGGCGCTGGCCTGCGACGCGCTCGGCGCGGAGAACGTGTACGGGGTCGCGATGCCGTCCCGCTACTCCTCCGGGCACTCGGTCACCGACGCGGAGGAGCTCGCGCGGCGCACCGGGCTCCACTTCCGCACGGTGCCGATCGTCCCGATGTTCGACGCGTACATGAAGTCCCTGGAGCTCACAGGGCTCGCGGAGGAGAACCTCCAGTCGCGGCTGCGCGGCACGCTGCTGATGGCCCTCTCCAACCAGGAGGGGCACATCGTGCTCGCGCCGGGCAACAAGTCGGAGCTGGCGGTGGGGTACTCGACGCTGTACGGCGACTCGGTGGGCGCGTACGGGCCCATCAAGGACGTCTACAAGACCGCCGTCTTCCGCCTGGCGAAGTGGCGCAACCGGGCCGCCGCCGAGCGCGGTGAGACCCCGCCGATCCCCGAGAACTCCCTCAGCAAGCCGCCGAGCGCGGAGCTGCGGCCGGACCAGGTCGACACGGACTCGCTGCCGGACTACGCCGTCCTCGACGCGATCCTGGAACGGTACGTGGACCGGGACCAGGGCGCGGAGGCGGTCGCCGCGGCGGGCTTCGACGCGGGGCTCGTGGCCGAGGTGCTGCGGATGGTGGACACCGCGGAGTACAAGCGGCGGCAGTATCCGCCGGGGACCAAGATCTCGGCCAAGGGGTTCGGGAAGGACCGGCGGCTGCCGATCACCAATGCCTGGCACGAGTAGCCTCCGGCGGGGTGGGGCTTTCCCACCCGCCCACCCGTGCGGCCCGGCTGCGCCAGGCGGGGCCTGAAACGCGGCCCTCGGCCATGCACCGGGCCCCCTGCCGCGAGGCGAGCTTTCCCACCCGCCCACCCGTGCGGGCCTGGCTGCGCCAGTGCGGGCTTCACGCGGAGCGGTCCAACCGGGCGGGGGCGGTGGGCGGGACCGGGCCGGGAGGCCGGTGCCTGGTCGGTGGGCCCCAGGGGTCAGCCCCGGTGGGAGACCGGGCGGGGAGGTACCGCCCCGGTGACGACCCGGGCCGGGGCCGTCGCAGGGGTGCGGCGGCGGTCGACCGCGTAGGCCACCGCCGCCACGCCGAGGCCGAGGACCGCGAGCGCCGCCCCGGCCACCGCCGGCGAGGTGACGCCGAGGCCCGCAGCGAGGGCGAGCCCCCCGATCCACGCGCCCCCGGCGTTGGCGAGGTTGAACGCCGCCTGGTTGGCGGAGGAGGCCAGGGACGGCGCCGCCGCGGCCTTCTCCATGACCATGAGCTGCAACGGCGACCCCGTCGTGAACGCGGCCATCCCGAGCAGCGCCACGCCCACCGCCGCACTCCACTCCGCCTTCATGAGCAGCGGGAAGAGGGCGAGGACGAGGACCAGCGCCCCCAGGCCGCCGAAGAGCGTGCCGCGCAGGGAGTGGTCGGCGAGCCGCCCGCCCAGCAGGTTCCCCACCGTGGCGCCGACGCCGAAGAGCGCCAGCAGCAGCGTCACACTGGCCTCCGCGAACCCGGCGGCGTCGGTGAGCATCGGCGTGACGTAGCTGTACGCGGCGAAGAGCGCCCCGAAGCCCGCGACGGTCGTACCGAGGGCGAGCCACACGGGCAGCGAGCCGAGGGCCCGCATCTCGCCGCGCAGGCCGACGGCGTCCCCGTGGCCGTGGTCGGCCGGGACGAGCAGCGCGAGCGCGGCGATGGCGGCGAGGCCGATCGCGCTCACGGCGAGGAACGTGGCGCGCCACCCGAGCTGCTGCCCCATGAGCGTGGCGACGGGCACGCCGACGATGTTGGCGACGGTGAGCCCGAGGAACATCAGGGACACCGACCGGGCCTTGCGCTCGGGCGCGACGAGCCCGGTGGCGACGACCGCGCCGACGCCGAAGAACGCCCCGTGCGGCAGGCCGCTGAGGAAGCGGGCCGCGGCGAGCAGGTGATAGTCGGGCGCGGCGGCGGACAGCGCGTTGCCGACGACGAAGAGGACCATGAGGCCGATCAGCACCCGGCGCCGTGGCAGGCGCGCGGTGAGGCCGGCGAGCAGCGGGGCGCCGATGACGACGCCGAGCGCGTACGCGGAGACCAGGTGTCCCGCCGTCGGGATGGATATGTGCAGGTCGTCCGCGACGTTGGGCAGCAGGCCCATCATCACGAACTCGGTCGTGCCGATGCCGAAGGCGCCCACGGCGAGGGCGAGCAGGGCCAGGGGCATGGAGACGTACTACCTTCCGGAACGCCCTCGAAGAGGGACAGGGGAGATCAGGGGGGTGGCGGGGGGGGGGTGTGCTTAATGCGTTAGTTCACGTACGGAACAAAGGGGCCCCGGCGGAGTATTCCGCGGCCTCCCCCACTCCCCCGGCCGCCACGGCCAACGCAGGCACCACAGGCACCACGGGCAACGCAGCCACCACAGGCAACGCGGGCAACAGGGGCACCACGGCCCCCACCGTCACGCCACCCGTCACAGATCCAGCCCCGCCGCCACCGGCAGGTGGTCGCTGCCCGTCTCGGGCAGGGTCCAGGAGGACACCGGTTCGAGGTCCTTGACCAGGATCTGGTCGATGCGGGCCATCGGGAACGACGCGGGCCAGCTGAAGCCGAAGCCGTCGCCCGCGGCGCCCTGCGTGGAGCGCATCTGGGAGGTGACGGCGTTCAGGGCGCGGTCGTTCATCGTGCCGTTCAGGTCGCCGAGCAGGACGACCTTGCCGACGGTCTCGTCGGCGATGGCCTCCCCGAGGGCGTTCGCGCTGTCGTCGCGCTGCCCGGCGGTGAACCCCGCGTCGAGCTTGACCCGCACCGAGGGCAGGTGGGCGACGTACACCGCGACCTCGCCCTTCGGCGTGTCGACGACCGTGCGCATCGCGCGGGTCCAGCCCAGCTTGATGTCGACGGGCTGGGTGCCGGACAGCGGGTACTTGCTCCACAGGCCGACGGTGCCCTGCACGGAGTGGTACTTGTACGTGTCCGCGAGGGCCCGCTCGTACGTCGGCACGGCCGCGGACGTGAGCTCCTCCAGGGCGATGACGTCCGCGCCGGACGCGGCGACGTCGCGGGCGGTGCCGGCCGGGTCGGGGTTGTCGGCGTTGACGTTGTGCGTGGCCACGGTGAGGTCGCCGCCGCTGCCCGACTTGTCGGTGATGAGGCCGCCGAAGGCGCTGAACCAGACGCTCACCGGGAGCAGCAGGGCGACCAGCGCGGTCGCGGACTTGCGGACGACGGCGATGACCAGGAGTACGGGGATGAAGACGCCGAGCCACGGCAGGAACGTCTCGATGAGACTGCCGAGGTTGCCCACGCCGTTCGGGATCTGGGCGTGCAGCAGCATCACCAGACCGATCACGACCGCGAATCCCGCCGTGACCAGGCCGCGCCGCCAGATGTCGCGGTCGCCCCGCCAGCCGTCGACGAAACGGCGCAGGGGGGAGCCCTGGCGCTCGGGCCGCGAGCTGCCGCTGTCCGTCTCCGCCTTGTACGCCTGCGCCATCACTCTCGTCGCCTCACTGACTGCCGTGCACACCGTCCCCCGCCCCTGAAACCCTAGGCGATGATCCGGTGTCGTCCCCGCCGTCCGTGGACGGCCGTACGGACCCGAGGACGAGCGGGGGCGCACGACAGGTTCCGGATGCGCCGGTGAGGTCCGCACTCTGTGACGAAACGCGCATATTGCCCGTGGGTCGCGAGCCACTTGGAGGGGGCGACACGCTAACATCCCGCGCCCCCCGAGGGGCTCATTCGGCGGGCCGGAGTCCTTCGAGAACGGTGTCGACGATGCGTTCCGACAGTCCCTCGTCCAGCGGCGCGTCGAGGCGCAGCACCGTGCGCACCAGCATGGGGCCGACGAACATCTCGTGGGCGAGGACGATGTCGACGTCGGGGCGCAGCTCGCCGTTCTCCACGCCCCGGCGCAGGACGTCGTAGGCGCGCTGGCGCTGCGGCTCGACGACGGTGGCGTGGTACGCCGTCCAGAGCTTCGGCAGACTCTTCATCTGCGCGAACACGTTGTGCAGGAAGGCGGAGGAGCGCAGGTTCAGGCCGCGGCGGCGGATCTGCTCCAGAAGGGCGACGAGGTCGTCGCGCATGGAGGTGCCCGGCAGCACGGAGGCGGGGGCCTCCAGGGTGCGCAGGACGTCGACGAACAGCTCTTCCCTGCCGCTCCAGCGGCGGTAGATCGTGGCCTTGCCGACGCCGGCGGTGCGGGCGATGCGCTCGATGGACAGCTCGGCGAGCGGGACGCCCTCCTCCAGGAGCCCGATGACGCCCTCCAGGATCGCCCGCTCGACGGCCTCGCTCCTCGGCCGGCCTCGAACGCCGGCGCCCTTGGCGGCGGGGGCTTGCTCCACGGTGTCGACTCCTCTGCGGTGGACGGGGCTGCCCATTTTCCCCGGCCGGGAGGGCAGGGGGAGTCCCCCTGCCCCCAAGCTCCCCTCCGGCCCCGGCGCGACCGGTACGCGGCACCTGGGCCGTGCCCACCCGTTCCGCCCTCCGGGCGGACCGGGTGCCCACAGGGTGTGACGTTCCCCGCCGCCAGCAGTCGTCCCGCACGGTGGGACGGGTGTGCGCAGCCCTGGGTGCCGGGCAACCGGTCACCGGGGGTCAGCGCGGCGTGCCAGCCGGTTCCCGGTCCGCCGGGGCGGGTGCGTCCCGGTCCGGGGGCGTGGGCGCCTTGCCCGGCAGGAAGAGGGCGACGACGACCACGCCCACGAGCGCGACCCCGGCCCCGCACACCGCGGTGACGTGCATCGCGTGCAGGAAGGAGTCGTGCGCCGAGGACACCAGCGCCTCGCCGCGCGGCCCGAGCCGCGCCGCCGCGCCGAGCGTGGCCTCGATGGACTCGCCCGCCGTGTGCCGGGCGCTCTCGGGCAGCAGCCGCAGCTCGCCCTCCACGCCGTTGCGGTACGCCGTGGACAGCACCGACCCGAGCACCGCGATGCCGAGGGCGCCGCCGACCTGCCGGAAGGTGTTGCTGAGCGCGGACGCGGAGCCCGCCTTCTCGCGCGGCAGCGCCTGCATGATGACGACGCTGGTGGGCGTCATGATGTGCGCCATTCCGGCGCCCATCAGGAAGAAGACGACCTCCAGGAGCCAGATCGGGGTGTCCTTGTCGAAGACCGTGAACGCGGCGAGGGTCGCGGCGATCACCAGGAGTCCGCCGGCGCACGTGGCCCGTACGCCGAAGCGGTCGACGACGAGCCGCGCCCGGGGCGCGAAGACGAGCTGCGCGGCGGCGAGCGGCAGCATCAGCAGCCCGGTCTCCAGCGGCGTGTACCCGCGCACGCTCTGCGTGTAGAAGACCGAGAAGAACGTGACGCCCATCAGCGCGAAGAAGACCAGCGCGATCGCGGTGATCGCCGCCGAGAAGACGCGGTTCTTGAAGTACGAGATGTCGATGGAGGGGTGGTCGGCGCGCTTCTCGTACCAGACGAAGCCGACGAGGACGGCGAGTCCGGAGAGGGTGGTGGCGAGCACGGCCGGGTCGGTGAAGTCGGCGAGCTGGCCGCCCTTGATGATGCCGTAGACGAGCAGCACCAGGCCGATCACGGACAGCACGACGCCGACCAGGTCGAGCCGGCCGGGCTTGGGGTCCTTGGAGTCCGGTACGAGGACGACCATGAGGATCACCGCGACGATCACGATCGGCACGTTGATGAGGAAGACCGAGCCCCACCAGAAGTGGTCGAGCAGCACGCCGCCGGTGATCGGGCCGATGGCGACGGCGAGGCCGACGCCGGCCGCCCAGATGCCGATGGCCTTGGGCTGCTCCTCGCGCTCGAAGACGTTCATGAGGACGGCGAGCGTGGCCGGCATCACGAAGGCGGCGCCGAGGCCCATCACGCCGCGGAAGGCGATGAGTTCGAGCGGCGAGCCGGACTGCGCGGCGAGGGCCGAGCCGATGCCGAAGACGGCGAGCCCGGCGAGCAGCACCTTCTTGCGGCCGATGCGGTCGCCGAGCAGGCCCGCGGTGAACAGCAGCCCGGCGAAGACGAGCGTGTAGGAGTTGATGGCCCACTCGAGCTCGCCCTGCGTGGCGCCGAGGCCGGTGGGTTCGGGGGTGGAGATCGTCTTGATGGCGACGTTCAGGATGGAGTTGTCCAGGACGACGATCAGCAGGCTGAGCATCAGGACGCCGAGGATCGCCCAGCGGCGTTTGTGGACGGCCTCCGGGATCCGTGGGGTGCCGGGGACGGCAGGTGTGGTCATGCCGATCAGCGTAGCCACATTTCGATACGAGACCGTCTCGTATTGGAAAGGCTTTGCCAGGCTTTTCCCCGCCGGACACCCGGGAACACCGCGGCCGCCGAGTCGCTTGAGAATGACCGAAAGAGACCCCTCTAGCCTCCGGGCGGCACGCGATGCCACCATGGACGTGATCCGGGGACGCCGTCAGGGCGCCTCGAGACACAGAAGGAGCCGTTGCGATGACGCAGCTTTCGGCTGCCCAGAGCCCCGCCCGCGAAGGGCGGACGACCGACAGCAGCAAGGCGCTGTACGGCGGCAAGGGCACACGCCGCATCACGGTCCGCGACCTAACCGCCGCCAAGGAGCGCGGCGAGAGGTGGCCCATGCTCACCGCGTACGACGCGATGACCGCGTCCGTCTTCGACGAGGCCGGGATCCCGGTCGTGCTCGTGGGCGACTCGGCGGGCAACTGCCATCTCGGGTACGACACCACCGTGCCCGTCACCCTCGACGAGATCGCCATGCTCTCCGCCGCCGTCGTCCGGGGCACGCACCGCGCCCTGGTCGTCGCCGACCTGCCCTTCGGCTCGTACCAGGAGGGCCCGGTCCAGGCGCTCAGGTCCGCGACGCGCCTGGTCAAGGAGGCGGGCGTGGGCGCGGTCAAGCTGGAGGGCGGCGAGCGCTCGCTGGCCCAGACCGAGCTGCTCGTGCAGTCCGGCATCCCGGTCATGTCCCACCTCGGCCTGACCCCCCAGTCCGTGCACACCATGGGCTACCGCGTCCAGGGCCGCGGCGACGAGGCGGCCCACCAACTGCTGCGCGACGCCAAGGCCGCCGAGGCGGCGGGCGCGTTCGCGGTGGTGCTCGAACTCGTGCCGGCCGAGCTGGCCGCCGAGGTCACCCGGTCCCTGCACATCCCGACCGTCGGCATCGGCGCGGGCGTCGACTGCGACGCGCAGGTCCTGGTGTGGACGGACATGCTGGGCCTCACCGGCGGCAAGATGCCGCGCTTCGTCAAGCAGTACGCCGACCTGCGCGGCGTGATGGGCCAGGCGGCGAAGGCGTTCGCCGAGGACGTGGTCGGCGGGGCGTTCCCGGCGGCCGAGCACTCGGTGCGCTAGCCCCGCGGGCCGGCGGGTGCCGGGGCCCGCGGACCGGCAGGCCCGAGACCCCGGCACCCGCGGACCCACGGCCCCGCGGACCGGACGACCCACAACCCCGCGGGCCGGCAGGCCCGCGGCAGGGTCTCTTTCCAGCCACTGTGGCACCAACGGCAGCCCGTCGACCGTCCCCCGTCGGCGGGCTGCCCGCCGTGCGCGGGCGGCCTTTTCCGCCGCTTCGCGCCGCTTGTCCCGCTCTCCCGCCCGCCGCTGCCCCGCCGCCGCGGCACCGGCCGGTGACCGGTGTCGTTTGCCTGTAGGAAATCTGTCGGCGGATTGTCGGTGGCGCCTGCTCTGATGTACGGCATGACAGACATCCACAACAAGCCCCGACGGGGAGCCGACGGCACCGGCAGCGCCGTCTCGGTACGGGGACTGGTCAAGCACTACGGCGAGACCAAGGCGCTGGACGGCGTCGACCTGGACGTGCGCGAGGGCACGGTCCTCGGCGTCCTCGGGCCGAACGGCGCCGGCAAGACCACGCTCGTGCGCTGCCTGTCCACCCTGATCACCCCGGACTCCGGCACCGCCGTCGTGGCGGGCTACGACGTCGTGCGCCAGCCCCGCCAACTGCGCCGCGTCATCGGCCTCACCGGTCAGTACGCGTCGGTGGACGAGAAGCTCTCCGGCTACGACAACCTGTACATGATCGGCCGGCTGCTCGACCTGCCCCGCAAGGAGTCCCGTGCGCGCGCCGACGCCCTCCTGGAGCGCTTCTCGCTCACGGAGGCCGCCAAGCGCCCGGCGCGGACCTACTCCGGCGGCATGCGCCGCCGCCTCGACCTGGCGGCGTCGATGATCGGCAGCCCGGCCGTGCTCTACCTGGACGAGCCCACCACCGGCCTCGACCCGCGCACGCGCAACGAGGTCTGGGACGAGGTCAAGCGCATGGTCCGCGAGGACGGCGTGACCGTGCTCCTCACCACCCAGTACATGGAGGAGGCCGAGCAGCTCGCGAGCGAGCTGACCGTCATCGACCGCGGCCGGGTCGTCGCGGGCGGCGGCATCGGCGAGCTCAAGGCCAAGGTCGGCGGCCGCACCCTGCGGATCCGCCCGGCCGACCCGGCGCAGCTCCGCCCGACGGCCGCCGCGCTCGACGAGGCGGGCCTGACCGGCCTCGCCACCACCACCGTGGACACCGACGCCGGCACGGTCCTCGTGCCGATCCTCAGCGACGAACAGCTCACCGCGGTCGTCGGCACGCTCACCACGCGCGGCATCACGCTCGCCGACATCGCCACCGAACTTCCCAGCCTGGACGAGGTGTTCCTGTCCCTCACCGGGCACCGGGCCAGCAGCCCGGACACCGCGACCACCGAGTACGAGGAGGCCGCCGCATGAGCGCCACCGCAGTCCAGGCGCCGCCCACGGCGCCGGCCCCGCAGCCGACGCACGACCAGGCCGACGCGCGCATAGGCCTGCGTGGACACGTCCGGCACACCGGCGCGCTGGTGCGCCGCAACCTGCTGTGGATCAAGCAGGACGCGGAGTCGATGTTCGACGCCGTGCTGATGCCGATCGTCTTCACGCTGCTGTTCGTGTACGTCTTCGGCGGCTCGGTCGGCCAGGCCCTCGGCGGCGGCCGCGACGAGTACATCCAGTACGTGATCCCCGGCCTGATGGCCATGATGGGGATGAACATGGCCATGGGCGTGGGCACCGGCTTCAACCAGGACTTCCAGACCGGCGTGATGGACCGCTTCCGGTCCCTGCCGATCGGCCGCTCCTCGGTGATGCTGGCCAAGATCGTGGTCGAGCTGCTGCGCATGCTGATCGCCACCACGATCCTGCTTGTCGTGGCGCTGATCATCGGCTTCTCCGTGGAGAGCGTGCTCGGTCTGCTCGCGGCCGTCGGGCTCGCCATGGCCTTCGGCATCGCCCTGATGTGGATCTTCCTCACCATGGGCGTCGTCATGAAGAGCGCCCAGGCCATCCAGGGCATGGGCTTCCTGGTCCTGATGCCGCTGCAGTTCGGCTCGTCGATCTTCGCGCCGACGCAGTCCATGCCGGGCTGGCTCCAGGCGTTCACGGACTACAACCCGCTGTCGTCCCTCGCGGACGCCGCCCGCGGGCTGATGAACGGCGGCCAGCCGGTGGCCCACGACGTGTGGGTGACCCTGGGCTGGTCGGTGGCCCTGACGCTGGTCATGGCGCCGATCGCGATCCACAAGTTCCGTACGAAGACGTGACCTCGCCGGCGCCGCCGACAGGCGTCACAGCCCCGCCGCGGCGACGGCCTCCTCCCAGGTGAGGCCGTCGCCCGCAGCGTACGCGGCGGCGTAGGCGGCGTCCCCGAGGGCGGCGCGGACCGTGCGCTCGGCGGCCCCGCGGACCTCCCGCTCGAAGCGGGTGGGCACATGCCCGGGCGGCAGCCGCCCGTCGGCCACCGCGAGCAGGCGGGCGGCCGCGTCGGCGCGCTCCGGGCGGGTCGCGGCGAGCGCGTGGGCCAGGGTCCACAGGTGACCGGCGAGCAACTGCGGCGCCACCACCAGCGACAGCGGGTCGACGGCCTTCTCCAGGACCTGCCGCGCCCCCGCGAGGGCCTCCTCGTGGCGGCCCTCGACGGTGTCGAGCCAGGCGGCGACGGAGAGCACCACGCCCTCGAACACGGCGAAGCCGATGGCCTTGAACTCCGAGCGCAGCAGCGTCAGATGCTCCCGCGCCTCCGCCACCCGGCCGCTCGTGCCGAGCAGCCCGACCAGGAAGATCCGGGCCGCGGGCAGCGCCCCCTCCATGCGGCCGGCGCCCCCCTCCCGCACCACCTGGCGCAGCAGTGCCTCGCCGCGCTCGGTCTCACCGGCCTCCAGGAGCACCGCGCCGAGCCGGGCGGTCAGGAGCGACACCTGGGCCTTGGCGCCCAGGTCCTCGGCGTACGCGATGGCGGCGCGGAAGTCCTCGGCCGCGCGCCGGTAGTCGCCGCGCCGCTCGTGGGCCTCGCCGCGCGAGGCCAGCGCCTCGGCCGTGCCCCAGGTGTCGCCGAGCCGGGTGTAGATCTCCAGCGCCTCGTCGGCGTCGCGGCGGGCGTCGCCCGCCCAGTCGACGCGGTTGGCCAGCATGTTCGCGCGCCACTGGAGCGCCCCGGCCAGCTCCCAGGTGTAGCCGAACGCGCGGCACGCGGCGACCGTCTCGTCGACGATCGTCATGACCTGCGCAACGTCGCCGCCCAGCAGGACGGCGTAGATCCACATGGTGCCCGGGCTCCGGCAGGTCTGCGGCAGGCCCGGCCGGTAGGCCTCGCGGACGGCGCGCAGCTTCCGGGCGCCCTGCGGGGTCTGCCAGGTGGCCGGGTCCAGGTCCATGCAGGCCATCTGTACGAGGTGCACGCCGCGCCGGGCCTCCTGGAGCACCTCGGGGCGCATCGGCGGCGGCGCGTCGGTGCAGCGCTCGTGCAGCGGCGTCACCGGGGCGACGGGCGGGGTGAACGGGTCGGGCCCGAGCGCCGCCACCTCGCGGGACCAGTGCCTGGCCTCCACCCGCAGGTCCCGCATCAGCCAGAACCCCGCCAGGGAGAGCACCAGGCACAGCGCCTCCTGCTCGTTGCGGGCGGCGACGGCGCGGCGCAGCGCGGTGCGCAGGTTCTCGTGCTCGGTCTCCAGGGTGCGGATCGCGGCCCGCTGGCCGCGCCCGCGCAGCTCGGGGTCGGCGCGCCGGGCCAGCTCCCGGAAGTGGACGAGGTGCGCGCGCTCGGCGGCGGCGCGCTCGCCCGCCTCGTCGAGCCGCTCGGCCGCGTACTCGGAGACGGTCTCCAGGAGCCGGTAGCGCATCCCGCCGCCGTCGGCGGCCGGGGCGGCGACGACGAGGGACTTGTCGACGAGTGAGCCGAGCAGGCCGGGCACGTCCCGGGGGTCGACGCGGGGCCCCTCGGCCGCCGGTCCGCCGGGGGCCGGTTCACCCGGGGCCGGTCCGCCCGGCGACGCGCACACCGCCTCCGCGGCGGCCAGGTCGCAGCCGCCCGCGCACACCGACAGGCGGCGCAGCACGGCGCGTTCGGCGGCGTCGAGCAGGTCCCAGGACCAGTCGACGACGGCACGCAGGGTCTGCTGGCGCGGCAGGACGGTGCGGGCACCGCTGGTCAGGAGCCGGAAGCGGTCGTCGAGGCGGTCGGCGATCTGGCGCGGCGTGAGCATCCGCAGCCGGGCCGCGGCCAGCTCGATGGCCAGCGGCAGCCCGTCGAGCCTGCGGCAGATCTCGGCGACGGCCTCCGGGTCGTCGGTGACCCGGAAGTCCGGCCTGGCCGCCCGGCCCCGGTCGGCGAGCAGCCGCAGCGCGAACGGCTCCGGCAGCGGGTCGACCGGGCGCAGCACCTCGCCGGGGACGCCGAGCGGCTCGCGGCTGGTGGCCAGGACGGTCAGGCCCGGGCAGTGCGCGAGGAGCCGGTCGGCGAGGCGGGCGGCGGCGTCGACGACGTGCTCGCAGTTGTCGAGGACGAGCAGCATGCCGCGCGGCGCGCAGTACTCGGTGAGCCGCGCCAGCGGGTCGCCGGCGTGCCGCTCCGCCGCCGCGCGCAGCTCCTCGGCGCCCGCGCCGCGCAGCACGGTCTCGCGGGCGCCGAGGGCGGTGAGCACGGCCTCGGGCACGTCGTCCGGGTCGTCCACGGGGGCCAGCTCGGCCAGCCAGACCCCGTCCGGCGCGCGGACGCCCTCGGCGACCTCCTGCGAGAGCCGCGTCTTCCCGGCGCCGCCGGGCCCGACCAGGGTGACGAGCCGCGCCCGCGCCAGGTCGGCGCGGATGGCATCGATGTCCTTGGCCCGGCCGACGAAGGAGGTGAGGCGGGCGCGGAGGTTGCCGCGCGCCGCGGAGGCCGGGGGCCGGGCGGGCCACTCCGGAGGTTCCTCCGGCCGTGGGGCGGTGGCCGCGACCGCCGTACGGGCCCCGTCGGCGGCCGGGGCGGCACCGGGCGGAGGCACACCGTCCGCCCCGGGTGCGGGGGGCACGGACCGGACAGGCCCGGACCCGGACGGCGCGGCTCCGGAGGACACCCGTCCGGAGGACGGGGCTCCGGAGGACGCGGCTCCGGACGGCACAGACCCGGAAGGCCCAGCTCCGGACGGCGTGGACCCGGAGGACACGGGGCCGGAAGGCGCGGGCCCGGAAGACGCAGGCCCGGACGGCACGGCCCCAGAAGACGCAGGCCCGGAAGACGCAGGCCCGGACGGCACGGCCCCAGAAGACGCAGGCCCGGAAGACGCAGGCCCGGACGACACGGCCCCGGAAGACGCAGGCCCGGCAGGCGCAGGCCCGGACGGCACGGCTCCGGAGGACGCGGACCCGGAGGACGCGCCTCCGCCGCGCGCGCCGTCCCCGTTCAGCAACTCCTCGTACAGCCCCCGCAGTTCGGGCCCGGCGTCGGTGCCGAGGCGGTCGGCGAGGACGCGGCGTACGTCGTCGTACGCGGCGAGGGCCTCGGCGCCGCGGCCCGCGGCGCGCAGTGCGCGCAGGCGCAGTGCCTGGAGCGGCTCGTCCAGCGGGTGCGTCGCGCACAGGGCGGTGATCTCGGGCAGCGCCGACTCGGCCGCCCCGAGGGCGACGGCCGCCGCGAGCCGGGCGCGCCGGGCCTCCAGGCGCCGGGCCGCCCACCGGGACGCCTCCGCGGCGCGCTCCGGCAGGTCGGCGAAGGCCTCGCCCTGCCAGAGGGCGAGCGCGTCGTCCAGCGCGGCGGCGGCCTTGGCCGGGTCCCCGTCGGCGAGGGCGCGGGTGCCCTCGCCGACGAGGCGCTCGAAGCGGTAGGCGTCCACGTCGTCGGGGGCGGCGCGGAGCTGGTAGCCGCCCTCGGCCGAGGCGACGGCGTCCGCGCCGAGCGTCCGCCGCAACCGGCCGACCAGGGCCTGGAGGGCGCCGGGCGCGTCGGCCGGTGGCTCGTCGCCCCACACGTCGTCGACCAGGACGGCGGCCGGCACGGTCCGCCCGGGTCGCCGGGCGAGCGCCGCGAGCAGGGCACGCAGCCGGGCGCCGCCGACGGGCACGGGGGTGCCGTCGGGGCGCAGGGCCCGGGTGACGCCTAGAACGCGGTAGCGCACGCTCCCATTGTCACCGCTCGCGCCCCGCGCCCGAGTTCGGGCTCCGCCCGCGCGGCGTATGTCCCAGGATCCGTCCCCGGATCCATCCCGGGACCCGTCCCCGGACCGTCCCCGGATTCGCCCGGGAATCCGTCCCGGGAATCCGCCCCGCGATCCGCCCCGGGCCGCGCCCGGCCACCGCCGGGGAACCGCGGCACCGTCCCCGGACGTTCCCGTACTCCTGCTGTACGGTCGGGCAGGCCGCGCCGGGTGGCGTGGCCTGGGACGCCCGCGCCGGGCGTACGGCACCGCACGACCCCCGGGAGTTCCGCACGATGACCGGCCACACCCACGGCGACCGCCGGGTCAGCCCCGTCTTCCTCGGCATCGCCGCCGTCACCGCGGTGAGCGGCTGGGCCGCCTGGACCGGGTTCGCGGACAACCCGGGCTTCGCCGTCTTCCTGTTCGTGACGGCGGCGTGGGTGGTGTCCCTGTGCCTGCACGAGTACGCGCACGCCCGGACGGCCCTGCACGGCGGCGACATCTCCGTCGGCGCGAAGGGCTACCTCACCCTGAACCCGCTGAAGTACACCCACGCGCTGCTCAGCATCGTGCTGCCCGTGCTCTTCGTCGTCATGGGCGGGATCGGCCTGCCCGGCGGCGCCGTGTTCATCGAGCGGGAGCGGATCAGGGGCCGCTGGCGGCACAGCCTGATCTCGGCGGCGGGCCCGCTGACGAACGTCCTGTTCGCCCTCGTGTGCACGGCGCCGTTCTGGCTGGACGCGCTGGACGGCGTCCCGGACACGTTCCGGTACGCGCTGGCGTTCCTCGCGCTGCTCCAGGTGACGGCGGCGATCCTGAACTTCCTGCCGATCCCCGGCCTGGACGGCTACGGCGTCATCGAGCCCTGGCTGTCGCACGCGGTCCGCCGCCAGGTGGAGCCGTTCGCGCCGTTCGGCCTGCTCGCGGTGTTCGGCATCCTGTGGATCCCCGAGGTCAACGACGCGTTCTTCGACGCGGTGGACGCGATCCTGCGCGGCCTGGGCGTCGAGGAGTGGGACACGTACTGGGGCCAGCGGCTCTACCGCTTCTGGCAGGGCCTCCCCGACGTCCCCGAGATCACCGGCTAGCGGCGGCCTCCGCCGCCGCGCGCCCGGCCTTGGCGCGGCGGAAGTAGTACCAGGTCATGTTGGACGACAGGCCCGCGAGCAGCACCCACACGATGCCGAGCATGCTGCCCTTGGCGAAGGAGACCACGGCGGCGGCGACGGACAGGACGCAGACGACGAGGGCGTACAGGGCGAGGCGGGGCATGGGGTGCGGCTCCTGATTCACAGCGCGGGGCATTCCGGGCGGACGTACCGCACCAGTGTCCCCCATGCCCGGCAGGACGCCCGCACGTGCCCCGCCCGCCGCCTCCGCCCGGCTACACGTCGGTGACCCGCAGCCCCGCGTGCGCCTTGTAGCGCCGGTTGACGGAGATCAGGTTGGCCACCAGCGACTCGACCTGGTGGGCGTTGCGCAGCCGTCCGGCGAAGACGCCGCGCATGCCGGGGATCCGGGCGGCGAGCGCCTGCACCACGTCCGTGTCGGCGCGGCTCTCGCCGAGCACCATCACGTCCGTGTCGATCTCCTCGACGGAGGCGTCCTGGAGGAGTACGGCCGACAGGTGGTGGAAGGCGGCCGTGACCCGGGACTCCGGCAGCAGGGCGGCGGCCTGCTCGGCGGCGCTGCCCTCCTCCGGCGTGAGGGCGTAGGCGCCCTTCTTGTCGAAGCCGAGCGGGTTCACGCAGTCGACGACGAGCTTGCCCGCGAGCGGCTCGCGGAGCGCTTCGAGGGTCTTGGCGTGGCCGTCCCACGGCACGGCGACGATCACGACGTCGCTGCGCCGGGCGCACTCGGCGTTGTCCAGGCCCTCGACGCCGAGGCCGATCTCCGCGGCGGCGGCCTCGGCGCGCTCGGCGGCCCGGGAGCCGATGATCACCTTCTGCCCGGCGCGGGCGAACCGGTAGGCGAGCCCGCGCCCCTGGTCCCCGGTGCCGCCGAGGACGCCGACGACGAGCCCGGACACGTCGGGCAGGTCCCAGGGGTCCTTGGCCGGGGCCTTCTGCACACTTTCCGTGGAAGTCATGGTCAGACCTTACGTCCGCGCGTACGGCGGCCGCGGCCGGTCCGCGCGGCCGGAGGCCCGCGTGTACCGGGGCCCGAGTCCCCGGTCAGCGGAGCGGGACGAGCCCGGTCACCGGTCAGCGGAGCAGGTCGAGCGGCACGCGCCGGAAGGTGATCGTCTCGTACGGGCCGAAGTCCCCGGTCTCGTAGAGCAGTCCGAGGGTGGACGCGTCGAGGCGCGCCATGTCGGAGTACGCGGCGGGCAGCCCGTCGACGGTGTGCACGGGGTACCAGGTGGTGCCGTCGTCGTCGCTCCTGCGGATGCTCATCTGAGCGCGGGCGCCGGGGTCGGCGGGGCCGGAGAAGAGCAGCAGGTCCGGGTCGCGGAGCTGGAGCACGCTGCACTCGACGACCGGCCCGGTCAGGCAGGCCTGCGGCCGGAACGGCTTGACGAGGCCGGCGCCGCCGTCGCGGGAGTGGGCGTCGGCGCGGTTGCCGGGGGCCGGGGAGTCGTTGCGGGTGTTGAAGTAGACGCGGCCGTCGGGGAGTTCGGCGGCGGTGGTCTCGTTGACGTTGATGTAGCCGTCGACGTTGTCGTCGACGTAGCCGATGCGCCAGCTCTCGCCGCGGTCGTCGCTGAGCAGGCTGTGGCCGCCGTTGTAGCGGCCCTCGGTGCCGGTGTCGGTGCCCGTCGGCGGCAGCGAGTGGTTGGCGGGGACGACGACCCGGCCGCCGCCGAGCTGGAGGGCGTGGCCCGGCGTGGTCGCGTACCAGCGCCAGTGCGGCTGCTTCACCTGCTTGGTGATCTCCCTGGGTGTGGACCAGGTGAGGCCGTCGTCGTCGCTGTGCTGCACCCAGACGCGGCGGCCGTCGGCCGCGGTGACCTGGCCGCGCCGGATGGCGTCCTCGGTGGCCTTGGCGGCGTTCCTGACCTGCACGAGCAGGATCCGGCCGGTGTCCAGGACGACGGGGGCCGGGTTCCCGGCGAGGTCGGTGCCGTTGGCGCCGACGACCTGGAGCGGGCCCCAGGTGCGGCCGCCGTCGGCGGACCGCTTCAGCACGATGTCGATGTTGCCGTGGTCCTCCTGCGAACCGACGCGGCCCTCGCAGAAGGCGAGGACGGTGCCGTCGTGCGTGACGACGACCGCCGGGATGCGGAAGCTGGCGTACCCTTCGCTGCCCGCCCGGAACGGGACGGACGCCTCAACTGTCTCCACTGCCATTCCCGCCCCTTCCCCATCCCGGGGGAATTCCGGGTGAACTCCCGCTGTACGTCTGGCTTCGTGCGGCAGGATGCGCCGCATGGACGCGGTACGGGTCGCGCTGCTGCGCGACGTTCTGGACGGGACCGAGTGGCCGGGCGCCACGCGCCGCTTCGCCGGGGCGCTGCGCGCCAGCGTGCTGCCGCACGGCGGCGGCCTGCTCCTCGTGGGCACGCCCGAGTACGAGCCGTGGCACCTGGCCGCGCACCTCACCGACGAGGCCGCCTGGTCCGGTACGCCGGAGCTGACGCCGACCCTGATCAGCCACCGGCCGCGCCCCGGCGCGCCCGCGCACCTGTCGGCGGGGCTGGGCCGCGTGGAGGCGGCGCGGCGTGGGGAGACGCTGCTGGTGGTGGCGCCCGGCGCGCCCGCGCCGGGGCTGCTCTCCCGCGTCCACGACGCGCGGCGCGCGGGGGCGACGGTCTTCGCGCTCGGGGCGGACAGCGCGGCGGCGGACGAGCTGGGGGCGCTCGCCCATGAGGCTCTCACCGTGCCGCGGGCCGGTGAGCTCGATCTGGACACCGTCCAGCACCTGGTGAGTGCGGCGGCCGGGGAGAACGGGCTGCCCGCGGCCCGCCCCCGCCACCGCCTGCGCGACCGCCTCTCCCGCCTGGCGGACCACCTGACCTCCCCACCGCCCCCACGCTGGTAGACCCTGGGGCCCGCAGCCCCGGACACTGGGCCCCGGCCTGACCCTGCCTTGGGCTCCCGCCTGACCCTGCACCGGGCTTCCGCCTGACCCTGCCCTGGGCTCCTGCCCGACCCGGGCACCGGGGCCCTGCTGCGTGGGGCTCCGGACGGGGTGCGCAACCCTGCTGTCGCGGGTCCTTCCCACCCGCCCACCCGTGCCACCCCGGCCTTGCAGGCCCGACCCCGACGCGGAGCGCTCTCCCGCCGTCGCGGGTTTCCTCCCGCCCACCCACCCGTGCTGCCCCGGCTGCGCCCGCCCGGCCCCGACGCACAGCGCTTTCCCGCCGTCGTGGGTTCTCTCCCACCCACCCACCCGTGCCTGCCCTGCTTTGCAGGCCCGGCCCCGACGCGTAGCGCTGCTCCGCACCCGCTGCGGGCCCCTGTTCTGGCGCAGCCGAGAACTTGGGGCCGCCCCACGTGCCGATCAGCAGAACGCTGCGGTCGCACCTCGGCCAGGGTCGGTACCGCTGGGTCGTTGGGGGGGCTTGGGGCCGAGCAACAGGCAGCGAGTGGCGGACAGCCGACCACGATGGGACAGCGCTCCGCGTCGGGGCCGCGCCAGCAGGCTGGGTGCCACGGGTGGGCGGGCGGGAAACACCCGCCGCGCAGCGGCGGGCACCCGACGACGGCGGCAGAGCGCTCTGCGTCGGGGCCGGGCCTGCAAGGCCGGGGCGTGACGGGTGGGTGGGCGGGCAAGCATGGCCGCGCAGCGGCGGCCGGGCCTCCGCCCGAGACCCACGCCCAGCGGCAGCCCAGACCCCTGCTCTGGCGCAGCCGAGAACTTGAAGCCGCCCTACGTGCCGCTCAGCAGAACGCTGGGGTCGCACCTCGGCGCCGTTGGGGGGCTTGGGGCCGAGCAACAGGCAGCGGGTGGCGGACAGCCGACCATGGCGGGACAGCGCCCCGCGTCGGGGCCGCGCCAGCAGGCTGGGTGCCACGGGTGAGCGGGCGGGAAACACCCGCCGCGCAGCGGCGGACACCCGACCACGGCGGGAGAGCGCTTCGCGTCGGGGCCGGGCCTGCAAGGCCGGGGCGTGACGGGTGGGCGGGCGGGCAAGCATGGCCGCGCAGCGGCGGCCGGGCCTCCGCCCGAGACCCGCGCCCAGCGGCAGCCCAGGCCCCTGCCCAAGCCCTGCACCCAGGCGCAGCGGCAGCCAGGCCCCTTACCCGGGCCCGTGCCCGTGCCCAGCGGCAGCCAGGCCGCACTCGGCGGCAGCCGAGCCCCCGCCCAGCGGCAGGCGTGGCTGGGCCCCGCCCAAGGGCCCGTGCCCAGCCAGCCGCAGCCAAGCCCGCACTCCGCGGCAGCCGAGCCCCCGCCCAAGGCCCACGCCCAGCCGCAGGCGCGCCAGGGCCCCGCCCAAGGCTCGCGCCCAGCCGCAGCGGCAGCGGCAGCCAGGCCGCGCTCAGCGGCAGCCGCAGCCGCAGCGGTGGGGGCGCTAGGGCTCCTTCTCGCCGCGCGGCGCAGCCGCGTCGTGCCAGCGCGGGTCCCCCTCCCACTCCAGATTCCGCTCCGCCGCGATCTCCATCGCATGCGCCGCCTCCTCGCGGGAGGCGTACGGACCGAACCGGTCCTTGCCGGGGCAGTCGGGCCCTTCCTCGACCTTCCGGTGCTCCAGGCAGTAGTACCACTCGCCCGGCTTCCCGGCGGTCCGCCGCTTGAACAGGGGCATGTCGGCTCCTTCCTTCCCCGCCATGCTGCCCCGTCCCCGCTCGTTAGACTCGCTGGCATGTCTGGCCAGTCACTGCTCGTACCAGGGGAGCTCTCTCCCACCCGTTCCGTGCCCGGGAACATCCGGCGTCCGGAGTACGTCGGCAAGCCCGCACCGACGCCGTACACCGGACCGGAGGTGCAGACCCCGGAGACCGTCGAGCTGATGCGCACGGCGGGCCGTATCGCCGCGCGGGCGATGGAGGAGGCGGCGAAGGCGATCGCGCCCGGCGTGACCACCGACGAGCTCGACCGGATCGCGCACGAGTACATGTGCGACCACGGCGCGTACCCCTCGACGCTGGGCTACCGCGGCTTCCCCAAGTCGCTGTGCGCCTCGGTCAACGAGGTCATTTGCCACGGCATCCCCGACTCGACCGTGCTGCGGGACGGCGACATCGTGAACCTCGACGTGACGGCGTACATCGGCGGCGTGCACGGCGACAACAACGCGACGTACCTGGTCGGCGACGTGGACGAGGAGTCGCGGCTGCTCGTGGAGCGCACCCGCGAGTCCCTGAACCGCGCCATCAAGGCCGTCAAGCCGGGCCGCCAGGTCAACATCATCGGCCGGGTCATCGAGTCGTACGCCAAGCGCTTCGGCTACGGCGTGGTCCGCGACTTCACCGGCCACGGCATCAACACGTCCTTCCACTCCGGGCTGATCATCCCGCACTACGACAGCCCGCACGCGACGACGGTCATGCGGCCGGGCATGACCTTCACGATCGAGCCGATGCTGACGCTCGGTACGCACGAGTACGACATGTGGGACGACGGCTGGACCGTCGTGACGAAGGACCGCAAGCGCACCGCCCAGTTCGAGCACACGCTGGTCGTGACGGAGAGCGGGGCGGAGATCCTCACGCTGCCGTGAGCCCGCGGGGCGCGTAACGTTTTTGCCGACAAGGTGTCGGGAACCAGTTGACTTAGGTAAGCCTAACTCGGATGATCGGTCTGGCCACACTGGTTCCCCGCCCTTCTCGGCACCCGGAGGTCCGCATGGACTCGGCGATCCCCCAGCCCACCGCACCGTCCTCGTCCACCGCTCCGTCCTCGCCTGCCGGACCGTCCTCGTTCTCGGTGCTGATCCGCACCGCGTCCCACGAGCAGCACACGGAGGCGGAGACGTCGACGTTCATGAGCGACCTGCTGGGCGGCCGCCTCGGCGTGGACGCGTACGCGCGGTACACGGAACAGCTCTGGTTCGTGTACCGGGCGCTCGAGGACGGTGTCGAGGCCCTGCGGGAGGACCCCGTCGCCGGGCCGTTCCTCAGGGCCGAGCTGCTGCGCGTCGCCGAGCTGGAGCGGGACCTCGCGCACCTGCGCGGCCCGGCGTGGCGCGAGCGGGCCACCCCGCTGCCCGCGACGGCCGCGTACGCGGCGCGGATCGAGGAGTGCGTGCGGACGTGGCCCGGCGGCTACGTCGCGCACCACTACACGCGCTACCTCGGCGACCTCTCCGGCGGGCAGATCATCCGGGGCCGGGCCGAGAAGGCGTGGGGCTTCGCGCGCAAGGGGGACGGCGTGCGGTTCTACGTCTTCGAGGGGATCGCCAACCCGGCGGCGTTCAAGCGGGGTTACCGGGAGCTCCTCGACCGCCTGGACGTGGTGGTCCCGGACGAGCTGGAGCGGCACCGGATCGTGGACGAGTGCAAGCGGGCGTTCGCCCTGAACACGGCGGTCTTCCGCGCCCTGGGCGAGGAGTTCCCCCGGGTCGCCTAGGGCCGCTCGCCCCGCTCGCCCCGGTCGCCCCGCTCGCCTCGGACTACTTGCCCCGCGTCGGCCGGACCGGACCGCCTCACAGGGCCGGGTGCGCGGGCAGGGCCACGCGGCCGCCCACCTCGACGATCCCGCCCGGCCCGGGCGCCGTGAGGATCTGCGAACCGCGGCCCTGCGTGATGTTGAGGGCGCGGCCCAGCTGCTGGGTGAGCAGCAGGGCCGCAGCCCCCGTGGCCTCGTCCTCGGCGATGCCGTCGTCCCGCCCGGGGAAGCCGCGCGCCCGCACCCGCCCGGCCGCCTCGTCCTCCCACGCCCAGGCATAGACCCACTCCCCGGCGGGCGGCACCGCGAGCGCCTCCACCTCGGCCGCGGAGCCGTACGCGCGCAGCGTCCGCGGCGGAGCCCACCGCGGCCGCGCGGCGATCCAGGTGAACTCCCCGTCGTGGCGCGCCGTGACGGCCCCGGCGGGGGTGACGAGCTCCGGCAGGTCCAGGAGCCACGCGGTGCCGACGCACGGGTGCCCGGCGAAGGGCAGCCGCGTGCTGGGGGTGTAGATGTCGATGTGCCCGCGCTCGGGGTCGTCGACGAACACCGTCTCGCTGAAGCCGAGTTTCCCGGCGAGGGCCTGCCGGGCCGCGTGGTCGGGCACGCGGCCGCCGTCGCGGACGACGCCGAGCTCGTTGCCGTACCGCCCGTCGGGCCCGCAGAAGACCCGCAGGACGTCGACCCCTTGGTGCACGTCGGGGGCCTCCGGAATACCGGGGACACCGGGGACGCCGGTGCCGTCGGAGGTGCCGGGGCTGCCGGAGCCGCCGGAGGTGTGGGAGGTTCCCGAGGTGCCGGGGACATCAGGTGCGCGTTCGGTCACGCGGGCATTCAAGCACCTGGCGCCGCGGGTCCACGCGGCGCCAGGTGGGGAGTCAGGGTGTCACACCCGGGCTTCGTGGCCCGGGCCCTGCCGCCGCGCCGCGTACACGGCGCCCGCGCCGGTCGCGACGACCGCGCCCGCGACACCGAGCAGCGCGCCCGAGGGCGTCCCGGAGCCGGTCCGCGCCAGGGACCCGGAGCCGCCGCCCACGGACCCCGCCGGACCGGTGCCGCCGGAGCCGCCCGACGCCGCGCCGGCACCGCCGGAGCCCGCGGCGTCCACGTCGTCCGGGACGGACGCGGTGCGCGCCCCCGCGGACAGCTCGAGCGCGACGGTCACCGGGTCGATCCGGTCGCCCGCGCGGTAGGGGGAGCCGGTGGTCTCGTTGGCGAACTGCTTGGCACCGGCCGCCGTGAACCTCGCGGGCACCTTGCTCAGCAGCACCACGTCGTTCTTCGCCGCGTACGAGACCCGGGACAGGTCGAGCGTCGCGAACTTCACGTTGTCGCTGGTCCGCCCCTGCGCCTTGACGTCGGTGTACAGCGTGCCCTTGGCGCCGGCGGCCTTGATCCTGAGGTCGCCGAAGGTCATGTCGATGCCGTGCGCCTTGTACCGGAACCGCACGCTCCCGCCGAAGGAGGCGTTCACCTTCTTCGCGCGCGCGTCCCACGTGGCCTTGGCGTACGGGAAGACGTAACCGTTGGTCTTCTTCTTGGCGCCGCCGGCCGTGGTGACCGTGCCCCCGGCGGAGACGTACCGGCGGAAGCTCTCCTTCAGGCCCCAGGACAGGGTGCCGCCGACGACCTTCTTCGGCTTGGCGGGTGCCGTGGTCGGCTTCGGCGTGGCCGTCGGGGTGGGCTTCGCGGTGGGGGTCTTCGTGGGGCGCGGTGTCGCCGAGGTGCTCGGCGACGGCTTTGGGTCGGGGTCCGGGACGGGCGCGCCGGGCTTCACGGTGAGGGTGGCCGGGTCGAGCACCTCGCCCTCCTGGTACATGCCGTTGAAGGCCTTCGCCCCCGCGGCGGTCAGCTTCGCCGGGAGGTCCTTGAGCACCGTCGTGCCGCCCTCGCCCTGGCCGGGCCGGTGGCCGGTCAGGTCGAGCGTGGCGAGGTCGATGTCGTCCTGCCGGGCGCCGTTGAGCGCGACGTCCGCCTGGATGGCACCGGTCGTGCCGGGGGTGCGCACCCGCACGTCCGCGATGGTGATGTCGAAGCGGTGCGCGGTGGAGGCGAAGCGGACACCGCCCTGGAAGGCGGCCGTCAGGGCGTGACTGCCGAGGTCGTACGTGCCCTTGGCGCCGCCGAAGGTGAACGCGCCGTTGTCCGGGGCCTGCGTGGCACCGCCGCTGGTGGTGATCGTGCCCGCGGCCCCCCTCTTCACGTACTCGCGGAACGACTTCTTCAGGCCCCAGTCCAGGGTGCCGTCCGCGAGGCTGAACACGGTCGGCGCCTGCGGCCCGCCGACGGCGGGCCTGTCGGCCGCGGCGGTGTCGGCGGTCGCTCCGGCGGCGGGCTTCTCGGCCGCGAACGCGGGCAGCGCGAGGGCGCTCGCGCCGAGCGTGGCGGCCGTCGCTATGGCGGCGGCGTGGACGAGGGGGCGGCGGATGGCTGCCATGGTCGGTTCTCCTCGGGGGATGGAGGGGTGGAGGGATGGGGAGGTGGGGGTACGGGAGTGCGGGGGTACGGAGGTACGGGAGTGCGGGGTGTGCGGGACCCGTAGGTACGGGCCGGGAGTACGGGGGCGGTGGTGCGGACGGCGGGTGTCGCCGGGCGAGGGCCACCGCGCCCCGCACGGCCGCCCCTCGAGGGAGCCGCTACTCCCGTGGCGGAGCCGGAGACCCGTCGCCGGGCCCAGCCACCCCGCCCGCCTCGCCTGCATCGCCTGCCTCAGCCGCCCCGCCAACACCGGCACGAGCACCGGCACCGGCACCGGCACCGGCATCAGCACGAGCACGAGCACGAGCACGAGCACCGACACCATCAGAAGCACCAGCACCAGCACCCGCTTCGCCCCCGGCACCCGCCCGAGCCGCACGTCGGCGGCGCGTGACGCCGAAGCCGAGCGCCCCCGCCACGAGCAGGGCGGCGACGGCCGCGAGCGTGACGAGGAGGGCGGGTGACGCGTCGTCGGAGGAGCCCTCCGCGGCGGCGGCCTCCTCCGCCTGCGGCCGCCCGGCCTTCCCGGGTGCGGCCTTGCCGGACCCGGCCCGCGCGGACGAGCCGAGGTCAGGCAGTGCGGGCAGCTCCGCCTTCTCGTCGACGGCGACGGCCAGCGAGACGGGGTCCATCGCGGTGCCCGCCTTGTACAGGGAGCCGAAGGCCCTGGACCCGTCGGCGGTGAGCCTCGCGGGCGCCTCGGTGACGGCGATCAGGCCGTCGCGGGGCCTGAGTTCGGCGAGTGCCGGGGCGGTGAAGGTGACGATCGGGGCCTTCTTCTTCGTGAAGTCCGCGCTGCTGACGTCGGCGTAGAGGGTGCCCTTGCCGTCCTTCACGCCGACGGCGACCCCGCCGACGCGGAGGTCGAGCCCGTGCCTGCCGGTGAAGCGGACGGCTCCGGCGAAGCGCGCGTCGAGGGTGCGCCTCTTCGGGTCGTACGCGCCCTCGCCGCGCGGGAAGCGGAAGAGCGCGCCGCCGTCCTGCGCTCCGGCGGACAGCGTCCACCCGCCCTGGGCGAGGGAGCCGGAGACGTACTCGCGGAACGTACGGCGCACGCCCCAGTCGACGGCGGCGTCCTCGAAGCGCCCGGCCGTCCGGGGCTGCCGCCTCTCGGTGGTGTCCTCGCGCTCGTTCCCCGCGGGCTTCCCGGGCGGCTCGGCGCGCGGCTTCGTGGCGGCGCGGGCCGCGAGGTCCGTCGACAGGCTCACCGGGTCGAGCTTCGTGCCGGCCGGGTAGTAGCCCGCGAAGGCCTCGGCGCCGCGCGCGGTGAGCGTGGCGGGGATGTTGGTGAGGGCGATCGGTCCGGTGCCGCCCTTCATGGAGATACCGGACAGGTCGAGCGACGCGAGCGGCACCTGCCGGGCCGAGGTGACCTTCCCGGTGCCCTTCTCCTTGCTGACCATGTCGGCGTAGAGCGTGCCGGAACCGCCGGTGACGACGACCGTGGGCCGGCTGACCGTCAGGTCGAGCTGGTACGCCGATCCTGTCCTGTGCCCGGTGAAGTGGACCCCGCCCGAGAAGGCGGCGCGGAAGGCGCCGCTCGCCGGGTCGTAGGAGCCCTTCGCCGAGTGGAAGCGGAACTGGCTGCCGCCGACGGTCGCGGCGCCGCCCTCCAGGCTCCAACTCCCCCGTGCCACCGGCCCGGTGACATAGCTCTGGAAGGAGGACCGGATGCCCCAGTCGAGCCTGCCGCCCTGGACCTCCCGGGCGTCGGCGCGGGCCGTGGCCGCCGGGAGCAGCGCCCCGGCGAGTCCGGCGAGGGCGGCGGCGACGGCCAGGAGACCGCGTGCGGCCCCGGTTCCGGCGCGGGCGCCAGGGCCGCGGCGCGCACGCGACGGTCTGGACGACGGCATGGGATCCCTCCAGTGCTCTCCAGTGCCGGCGGTCTCCGGTGACAGCGGTGGCCGGTGACAGCGGTCTCCGACGCCGGCGGGCTAGATTCTTAGGTAAGGCTAACCTAAACTAAGCTCGCCCCAGGGGGAACCACGGCAACCACACGACGGGACGGTGGACTTCGGTGCGCAGACCGCGCTCACTCCGGACGGCCGGCACCTTGGCGGCCCTGCTCGCCCTCACCCTCGCCGGATGCGGAGCCTCCGGTGACGGGGCTTCAGGGGGCGCGGGACCGCGGACCGAAGGCGTCCGCGCCGACCGTGTCGAACCCCTCGCGGACCGGCCGCCGGCGGCGGAGCTCCCGGTGACCGTGGACTCCGCCGACGGCGGGAAGGTCACGGTCGAGGACACGCGCCGCGTGGTGCCGCTCAGCGGCGGTCTGAACGAGATCGTGTTCACCCTGGGCCTCGGCGAGCGCGTGGTGGCGCGCGACATCACCGCCACCTTCGCCCAGGCGAAGAAGCTGCCGGTGGTGACCCGGGCGCACGACGTGTCGGCGGAGAGCGTGCTGTCGCTCAAGCCGAGCGTCGTCCTCGCCGAGACCACCACCGGACCCGCCGAGGCCCTCGACCAGATCCGGGACGCGGGCGTCCCGGTCGTCGTCCTCGCCCCGGCCAAGGGCCTGGACGACGTCGGCCCGCGCATCGGGGCCGTCGCGAAGGCCCTCGGCGTACCGAAGGCGGGCCAGGCCCTGACGGCCCGTACGGAACAGCGGATCGCCAAGGTGCGCGCGTCCGTGCCCGGCCGGGCGAAGAAGCCGCGCGTGGCCTTCCTGTACCTGCGCGGCTCCGCCTCCGTCTACCTGCTCGGCGGCCGGGAGTCCGGCGCGAGCCCGCTCCTGGAGGCGGCGGGCGCGGTCGACGCGGGCAAGGCGTCCGGCCTGCGCAAGGACTTCACGCCCATCACCAGCGAGGCCCTCGCGAAGGCCGCGCCCGACGCGATCCTGGTGATGTCCAAGGGGCTCGACTCCGTCGGCGGCGTCGACGGCCTGGTGAAGATCCCGGGCGTCGCCGAGACGCCCGCGGGCATGGACCGCCGCGTGGTGTCCGTCGAGGACGGGGTCCTGCTGAACTACGGCCCGCGCACCGACCGGGTGCTCGCCTCGCTCGTCGACCAGCTCTACGCGAAGGACGCCACGTGACGGTCGCCGCCGAGCCTGTCGACGCGGCTCCCGCGCGGGACACGGCCACGGCGCCGCGCGGACGCCGCCGCGCCCCCGCGCTCCTCACCGCCGCCCTGGTCACCGCGCTCGCCGTCCTGTGCCTGCTGTCCGCGGGCCTCGGCGCGTACGACATCCCGCTCGGCGACGTCCTCGGCTCCGTCCGGCACCGCGCGGGCCTCGGCGGGCACGCGCTCGGCCGGGTGCCGGAGAGCGTGCTGTGGAACGTGCGGCTGCCGCGGGTGACGCTCGCGCTGCTCGTGGGCGCCGCGCTGGGGTGCGCGGGCGCCCTGATGCAGGGCGTGTTCGGCAACCCGCTGGCCGAGCCGGGCGTCATCGGCATCTCCTCCGGCGCCGCCGTGGGCGCGGTCGGCTCGATCGCGCTCGGCCTGAGCTTCCTCGGCACCTGGACGGTCACCGTCTTCGCCTTCGCCGCCGGACTGGTGACGGTCCTGCTCGTGTACGTCCTGTCGCGCGAGGGCGGCCGTACGGAAGTGGTGACGCTGATCCTCACCGGCATCGCCGTGAACGCCTTCGCGGGCGCGCTGATCGGCCTGTTCCTCTTCTTCGCCGACAACGCGCAGGTCTCGCAGATCACGTTCTGGCAGCTCGGTTCGCTCGCCCAGGCCACCTGGCCGAAGGTGCTCGCGGTACTGCCGTGCGCGGCGGCCGGGCTGCTCGTCGCGCCGCTGTACGCGCGGAAGCTGGACCTGCTGGCGCTCGGCGAGCGGCCCGCGCGGCACCTGGGCGTGGACGTGGAGCGGCTGCGGATGGTCCTGGTGCTCGTGGTGGCGCTGCTCACGGCCGCCGCCGTGGCGGTGGCCGGGGTCGTCACGTTCGTGGGGCTGCTCGTGCCGCACCTGCTGCGGATGGCGGCCGGGCCCGGGCACCGCTTCCTGGTGCCGGGCAGCGCGCTCGGCGGGGCCGTGGTGCTCGTCGGCGCCGACCTCGCGGCCCGGACCGTGGCCGCGCCCGCCGAGCTGCCGCTCGGCGTGCTCACCGCGCTGTTCGGCAGCCCGTTCTTCTTCTGGCTGCTGCGCAGGACCCGCCGCAGGCAAGGGGGTTGGGCATGACCACCGTGATCGGCCGGGCGGGCAGGCGGCTGTTCGGCGCCCGGGAGCGGGCGCTGCCGGAGCCGGTCGCGCCGGGCTGCGTCCTCGCCGAGGCCACCGGCGTTCACCTCGCGCTCGGCGGCCGCGAGGTCCTCCGGGGCGTCTCGGTGACCGCCCGTGCGGGCGAGGTCCTCGCCCTGGTCGGCCCGAACGGCGCGGGCAAGTCCACGCTGCTCGCCGCGCTCGCCGCCGACCTGCCCGTCGCCTCCGGCGCCGTACGGATCTGCGGCCGGGACGCCGGGGACTGGTCCGCGGCCGACCTCGCGCTGCGCCGGGCCGTGCTGCCGCAGGCGGCGACGGTGTCGTTCCCCTTCCCCGTCGAGGACGTGGTCCGGATGGGGCGCGCGCCCTGGGCCGGGACGCGCCGTGAGGAGGACGACGACGCGGCCGTCCGCGCGGCGATGGCGGCCACGGAGGTGGGCGCGTTCGCCCGGCGGCCGTTCTCCGCGCTCAGCGGCGGCGAGCGGGCCCGGGTCGCGCTGGCCCGCGTCCTCACCCAGCGGACGCCGCTGCTGCTGCTCGACGAGCCGACGGCCGCGCTGGACCTGCGCCACCAGGAGCTGGTGCTCGGGATCTGCCGGGAGCGGGCCGCCGCGGGCGTGGCCGTGGTCGTCGTCCTGCACGACCTGGGGCTGGCGGCGGCGTACGCGGACCGGGCGGTGGTGCTGTGCTCGGGCGAGGTGGCGGCGGACGGCGCGCCCGGCGACGTCTTCGACGAGACCCTGCTCTCCGACGTGTACCAGCAGCCCGTGGAGGTGTTTCCGCACCCCCGCACGGGGGCGACGCTGGTCGCCCCCCGGCGCTCCGCATAGATTCCCCTCGTGCGCGCGTTCGACACCGGGCCGCGCGGTCCGGTGCCCGGCGGCGCCGTCCACGGGGGAGGCACGAGGCGATGTGGGGCACGTATCTGACCGGTCTGCGCGGCGGTCTCGAGGCGGCGGTGGCCGTGGGCCTGCTCCTCGCGTACGCGGCGGCGGCCGGGCGGCGCGGCACGCGCGGCCCGGTGGCCGCGGGCGCCGGGGCCGCGGCGGCGCTCTGCCTCGGCTTCGGGTGCGCGTTCACCTTCGGCTCGCGGGAGTTGACGTACCTCGCCCACGAGACCCTGGGCGGCGTCCTCGCGGTACTCGCGGCCGGGGCGCTGACGTGGCTGGTGCCGCGGGCGCGGCGGGGCGCGGCGCCGTGGGCCGCGGCGGCCTTCCTGGGGGTGGCCCGCGAGGGGCTCGTGACCTCGGAGGCCCTGTGGGAGTCGGTGCGGTCGGCGCGCGAGAGCACGGCCGGGCCACCGGCCGGGATGCTCCTCGGCCTGCTGACCGCGGGGGTGCTCGCGGCGCTCCTCGCCCGCGGGGCGGCCCGCCTGCCCGGGTCCTGGGCGGGGGTGCCGCTCGCCCTGGTGGCGGCGGGCGCCCTCGCCTCCGGGGTGCGCCACCTCCAGGAGGCGGGGCACCTCGGCGGCCTGGAGGACCGGGCGTTCGACGTGGTGGCCGCGGTCCCGCCGGACAGTTGGTACGGGGCGCTGCTCCAGGGCGCCTGCGGCTTCCAGCCGGGCCCGACGACGCTCCAGGCGGCGGTGTGGGCGCTGTACCTGGTGCCGGCGGTTGTGCTGGCGCGCTCCCGCATGCTCGCGCCGGACGGGCCCCCGGTAGGGTTCGGGCCCGGTAAGGGGTAGGTGAAGGGGTCCCATGATCAGGGTTCGCAGGCTCAGGCGGCTCGGCACCTCGGCGGCGGCGGTGGCCGCCCTGTCGGTGGCGGCGAGCGGGTGCGTGACGGTGCACGGCGAGCGGGAGGTCGTCCCCGCCGCGACCGAGCCCGAGGCCGCCCGCGCCGTCAAGGACTTCCTGCGCGCCTACAACGCGGCCGACAAGGCGTACGACCCCGCTCTGGACGCGGCCCGCGTGACCGGCCCGCTCGGGGCCATCAACCAGGCGGGCCTGAAGGCCCGGCAGGCCCAGCACCCGGGCGGCAACCCCCGGCACGTGCCGCTGGCGTTCAGGGACGTGCGGTACTCCATCCCCAAGAAGGCGGGCTGGCCCCGGTTCTTCGTCGTGGACGCGCTCAGCAACCGCAAGCCGCACGGCTACCGCTGGCTGATGGTCTTCACCCGCGGCGGCAACGGCCAGCCGTGGGAGGCCGCGTACCTGAACCTGGTCCTGCCGGAGCGGATCCCCGCCCTGAAGAAGGACGAGGACGGGTACGCGGAGCCGGTCGCCGCCGGCCGGTCCGGGCTCGCGGTGGCGCCCCGGCGGCTCGGCGAGGAGTACACGGCGTACCTGAAGTCGGGCGGCGACACGTTCGCGGCGGGCCCGCACACCTCGCAGTGGAAGGCGGCCCGCGACAGGAACAAGAAGCGGCTCGGCCTGGCCGTGCAGTACCTGGACCAGCCGCAGAACACCGGCGCGTTCGCCCCGGTGGGCCTGCGCACCCGCGACGGCGGCGCGCTCGTCTTCTTCTCCACCCACCACTACGAGAAGCAGACCGCGTCCAAGGGCCTCACGGTCCCCGTGCAGCCGGACGTCAAGGCCCTCATGAAGGGCGAGGCGAAGCAGTCGGTCACGCTGGAGCGCGTCTCGAACCAGGTCTCCCTGACCCCCGAGGGCTCGGGCAAGGTCGCGATACTCAGCCGTATGCAGGGCCTGGTGGGCGCGACGGGGGAATGACCGTCGTCGCCCCTCAGCCCCGCAGGGGCCAGGCCGCGACGTCCTCCCGGGGCTCCCCCGCGTACCGCGCGCATTCGTCCGTGAGGATCTCGAGCAGCGTCAGCGGGTCGGGCAGCGGGAACTCCGGCCCCCGCACCCAGTGGACCCCGAGGTCACCCGGGAGCCGCGCCGGCGGCACGAGCACGTAGGACCCGCGGCAGTGCCACCGCAGCCCCGGGTGCTCGTCCATCGTCTCGGGGTGGCAGTCCAGCTCGCAGGGCCACCACTCGTCCTCGTCCTCCGGCGTGCCCCGCGTCGCCGTGAAGAAGAGCATCCGGCCCTGGTCGTGCGCCCCGTCGGACTCGGCGACGGGCCCCACCTCGATGCCCTGGGCGAGCAGCCGCTCCAGCGCGGCGCGCCCGGCCTCCAGGGGCACGTCGAGGACGTCGTGCACCATGCCCGTGGCGGTGATGAAGTTGGCCTGCGGCTGGTGCCGGGCCCAGCGCTCGATCTGCGCGCGGTCCGTCGTGGACTGCGTCTGCCAGGCGAAGGAGACGGGGTGGCGGGCGGGCGTGGGACAGCCGATGCGGTCGCAGGAGCAGCGGTACCCGGCCGGGTGCGCGGCGGGGGCGAGCGGCAGTCCCGCGGCGGCGACGGCGAGCAGCAGGTCCTCACGGCGCGCGCCTTCGGCCTCACCGTCCGCGTCCGCGCGGGAGCGCCGGCGAAGCCACTGGGAGATCCTGCTCTGCGCGCCGGACGTCCGGCCGAACTCTGCGCCCATCTATCGCCTCACCTCGCCGTCGTGCGGAACAGCATGACCTATGGTCGCACCATCCTGCTCCCCGGGGGGCCGTAGCCCACATCCGGGGTAGCTGGGGTGATGCAAGGCGGTGGGTGACATACCGCGCCAATACGGGCGAAGAGCCGTTTTCCACTCCTACGGTGGTCGCCATGGTCACACGGACTGTGCTGTCAGGCGTCACCGCCCTGGCCCTCACCGGGCCCACCGCGTTCCTGGCCCCGCTGGAGTGGGGCGGCGGCCCGCTCACCGTGGACGCGCTGCCGCCGGTCGTCTACACCGCGCACCGCGGCGGCGCCCTGGAGGTGCCGGAGAACAGCATGTCGGGCCTGGTCGCGGCGGTCGGGCGGGGCACGGCGCAGGTCATCGACGCCGATACGCGGATGCTGCGCGACGGCACGCTCGTGGTGATGCACGACGCGACCCTGGACCGCACGACGTACGCCGAGGGGCCCGTCCGCGCGCTGACCGCCCGGGACTGGGAGCGCGTACGGCTGCGGCCGCCCGCGCACGTGCCCGGGCGGTGGCGCGAGGAGCGGCCGCCGACGGTGGCGGAGGTCCTGGACCGGTTCGGCGGGCGGGTCATGCTGATGCTGGAGACGAAGGACCCGCGGAGCCTGTCCCGGCTGAGCGAGATGATCCACGCGCGCGGCCTGGCCCGGTCGGTGTTCGTGAACTCCAACCGGCCGTGGGTGGCCCGGCGCGCGCACCAGCTCGGGCTGCTCGCGCAGCTCTGGCGGTCGAGGAGCCAGCTGCGCACGGACCGCCCGGAGCGCTGGGCGCCGTTCGTCGACGTCCTGGCGGTGGACTACAAGGCGCGCGACGAGGACCTGCGGCGGGCGGTCAACTCCGGCATCCCGCGCGTGTGGGCGCACACGGTGACCACCCCGGCGCAGCGCGACCGGGCGCTCCGCCTCGGCTGCAACGGGGTCATCACGGACGCGCCCGGGCTGCTGTCCCGGACGCCGGTCGCGGGCGCGGCGAAGGCGGCCCGGCGCCCGCCGGGCCGGGCCGCCGCCGCGGCGGGGCGAGCGGAAGAGCACACG
>NZ_JASCXL010000044.1:0-69715 GCF_030010595.1 Streptomyces sp. CC224B
TGGGCGCAATCCGATCCCATGCCGCATCCGTCAACTCACCACGACCCACCACAAGATCAATTATCAGACAGGACCTAGCCCGGCGCGGGCCGCAGCGGGGGCGGCGGCCCGGCCGTCGCCCCGGCAGGCCGTGCCGGGCCGTGCAGGGCCGTGCCGAGCCGTGCCACCGGGCCGGTACGCGTGGGGCCGCAGTGACGCCCACGCCCACATGTGGTCAAAGAGGGACCCCCTTGCGCGGAGCATAAAGGTTTCTCCAACTCGCCAGGGGCATAGGCTGGTTACTCGGACGAGGGGACTCCATCCATGCCGTCGAACGCGAAGATCCTCGTCGTCGACGACCACGAGGACTACTTGTTCGCGCTCGAGAGCGCGCTGGCTCCGCTCGGGTACGAGACGACGTGCGTGACCAACGGGGACGACGCCCTCAAGGAGATCCTGCGGGGGCAGGTAGCGGTGGCGCTGCTCGACGTCCGCATGCCCGGCATCGACGGCCTGGACGTGGTGCGCTACGTCCGCGGCGTGGAGCAGACGCACCACCTGCCGATCATCCTCCTGACCGGCTTCGACGTGAGCCACGACCTGGCGATGACGGCCCTCCGGCTCGGCGTGGCCGACATCGTCGTCAAGCCCATCGACCCGTGGACCCTGCGCACCAAGGTGCGCTACCTGTACGACACCCAACTGCGGATGCGCGCGCTCCAGGCGGAGCTCGACGGCTACCGCAGCCACCGCGTGGACGGCGCGCCCGCCGCCCCGGCGGACAGGGGGCGGCTGCGCGTTCCGCCCCGGCAGCGGACGCCGTCACCGAGCCCGAGCGGACTGCCCGGGGACTGACGCCGGGGCCGGCCGGGGTGGGGCGTAGGGCGCGTGCTGCCGGGTGGCGGGGGTTGGTCGGCCCCGGCCCGGCCGGTCCGGTGTGGGGCTCAGGGTTGCCGGGAGGCAGCCGGGGTCCGGTCGCGCGGGCGCGGCCCGTCCGGTCCGGGGTTGCTGGGAGGCGGGCGGCCCGTCGCAGGGGCCTGTCCGGTCCGGTGCGGGGCCTGGGGCGCTGCGAGGCAGCCGGGGTCCGGTCGCGCGGGCGCGGCCCGTCCGGTCCGGGGTTGCTGGGAGGCAGGGGGCCCGTCGCACCGGCCCGCCGGGTCCGGGCCGGGGCCCAGGGTCGCTGCGAGGCAGCCGGGTTCCGGTCGCACCGGCCCGTCCCGTCCGGGGCCCAGGGTCGCTGCCAGGCGGGAGAGGCCCGGTCGCACCGGCCCGGCCCTCCTGGCCGCCCGCCCGCCTACTCCCCGGGGAGTACACCTGATCGCCACGTCCGGCGGACGCCCGGCGCCCGGCCTCCCCTTAGCGTGACCGGCATGGACGAGCAGCGCGGACGCGCGAGCACGGGAGCGCCCCCGGGCCGGACACCGGGGGGCTGGCAGGGCGCGCCGTGGTGGCGCTTCCCGGAGGGGGCACCGCGTCGCCCGCCCTGGCTGACGACCCTCGCCCTGGTGGCGTTCATCCAGGTCGGGACCGGCTTCGCGGCCCACGGCCAGCCCGAGCGGGAGCCGGTCGACGCCTTCGCCCGGGTGCTCCTCCTCGCCGCCTCGGGCGCCCTGCTGCTGCGCCACCGCCACCCCGTGGCCGTCGCCTACGCCACCGCTGGGACGACCGTGGTGTACCTCGGCGCCGGCTACCCGTACGGGCCGGTCCTGCTCGCGGTCGCCGTGGGCGTCTTCGCGGCGGTCGTCGCCGGGCACCGGCACGCCGCGTGGGGCGCCGTCGGCGTCTGGTGGGCCGGGCAGATCCTGGTCACGCAGGTGCTGTACCGGTGGCTGCCGCCCGGCGGGGACGGGGCGCGCGCCTGGGGCGAGGAACTCGTCGTCGCCGTCTGGGTGGTGGCCACCATGGCGGTCTCCGAGCTGGCCCGCACGCGCCGCGAGCAGGGGGCCAGGGAGCGCGCCGAGCGGGCGCTCGCCGCCCGGCGCCGCGCCGACGAGGAGCGGCTCCGCATCGCCCGCGAGCTGCACGACGTCCTGGCCCACAGCATCTCCGTGATCAACGTCCAGGCGGGCGTCGGCCTCGCCCTGCTCGACTCCGACCCCGAGCAGGCCCGCACCGCCCTGACCACCATCAAGGCCGCCAGCAAGGAGGCGCTCGGCGAGGTCCGCCAGGTCCTCGACACCCTGCGCCCGCCCGCCTCCCGCGACCCCGGGGGCGGCACCCCGCTCGACCCCGGGGCCGCGCCGCGCGCCCCCGCCCCGGGCCTGGCCCGGCTCCCCGAACTCGTCGAGCAGGCCGGGGCCGCCGGCCTGGCGGTCACCGTCGCCACGGAGGGCCGCCGCGCTCCGCTGCCGCCGGGCACCGACCTCGCCGCCTTCCGCATCGTCCAGGAGGCCCTGACGAACGTCGTACGCCACTCCGGCTCGCGGCGGGCCCGGGTCCTGGTGCGGTACGCCCCGGGGGCGGTGACCCTGCGCGTCGACGACGACGGACCGGCCACCGGCGCGGACGCGGGCGGCAGCGGCAACGGCCTCGCCGGAATGCGGGAGCGCGCCGCGGCCCTCCGGGGCACCATTGAGGCGGGCCCGCGCCCCGACGGCGGCTTCCGGGTCACGGCGGTGCTGCCCACGGCGGGCGCCGCGCCGCGGGACCGGCATGACGACGAGTGAACACCGCACACCGGGAGGCCCCGTGATCCGCGTCCTGCTCGCCGACGACCAGTCCTTGGTGCGCGCGGGTTTCAAGGCGCTGCTCGACGCCCAGGCGGACATCGAGGTGGCGGGGGAGGCGGCGGACGGCGAGGAAGCGGTGCGCGAGGTGCGGCGGCTGCGGCCCGACGTCGTCCTGATGGACATCCGCATGCCGCTGCTCGACGGCCTGGAGGCCACCCGCAGGATCACCGCCGAGGCGGACCCGGACGGCGTGCGGGTGGTCATGCTCACCACGTTCGAGCTGGACGAGTACGTCTTCGAGGCGATCCGCGCCGGCGCCTCGGGCTTCCTGGTCAAGGACACCGAGCCCGAGGAACTGCTGCGCGCGGTACGGGCGGTGGTCGCCGGTGACGCGCTGCTGTCGCCCGGTGTGACCCGGCGTCTCATCGCGGAGTTCGCCGCGCGCTCCAAGGAGCCGGCGGCCGCCGCGCCGCTCGCCCGGCTCACCGAGCGGGAGCGGGAGGTGATGGCGCTGGTCGGCATCGGCCTGACCAACGAGGAGATCGCGCGCCGCCTCGTCCTCAGCCCGCTCACCGCGAAGACCCACGTGAGCCGGGCGATGGTGAAGCTGGGCGCTCGCGACCGCGCCCAACTGGTCGTGCTCGCCTACGAGTCGGGGTTGGTGCGCCCCGGCTGGCTGGGCTGAGGGGGCACGCGCGCGGCGGCCGTGCGGCGCGCGCGCAGCCGGTCGGCGAACCGCCACAGGACGGTGACGAGGCGTACGAGGAAGACGACGGCGGCGAGGGTGACGCCCGCGCCCGTGAGCGTCGCGGCAAGACCGCCCGAGAGGCCGAAGACGAGGATGGGGCCGCCCGCCAGGGCCATGAAGACGAGGACGGCTGACGCCGTCGCGCTCGCGAGTGCGTACCCGATCTCCACCGTGATGGCGTCCCGCTCCGCCTGGCTTCGCCGCCCTTGCCCGGCGGTGGCCCCCATGTCGTTCATACGGGGAGTGTCACAAACCGGAGGCCCGGCGGGCAAGGCCCGACGGGCCGAGCGGGCCCGCCGGGCCTCCGGAGCCGTGGCTCAGCCGTGGCTCAGTCGCCGACGGCGACCTTCTCCCGGTCCGCGGCCGCCGACGGCGTCCCGCTGCCGAGGGCGTCCACCCGGGGCCGCGACCCGGTCACCGTCAGCGTGCGCCGGGCGCGCCGCCCCCGCAGTCCGGTGAGGTTGATGAGCAGGCCGGCGACCGCGAACACCGTCACCAGGACAAGGCCCGGGCGGTAGCTGTCCAGGACGGCCTGGGGCGAGGCGCCGGACTCCGCGGAGCCGTCGCCGGAGGCCGTGATGACGGCGGTGGTGATCGCCAGGATGACCGCGCCGCCCACCTGGATCGAGGTGTTGAGCAGACCCGAGACCATGCCCTGCTCGTGGTCGGCCACGCCGTTGGTGGCCTGGATGTTGAGCGAGGGGAAGACCAGCGCGCAGGCGAGGCCGAGCAGGATCATCGACGGCAGGATGACGGCGACGTACGCGGGGGTCAGGTCGATGCGCAGGAACAGCCCGTACGACGCCACGAGCAGCGCGAAGCCGGTCACGATGACGCGCGTGGTGCCGAACCGGTCGACGACACCGGCGATCTTCGTGGCGGACAGCGCCACGATCACGCCCGCGGGCAGGAAGGCGAGCGCCGTCTCCAGCGCGGACCAGCCGAGCAGCGACTGGAGGTACTGCGTGGCGATGAACTGGAAGGACACGTAGCCGCCGAAGAACGTCACGGCGCCGAGCTGGGCCCGCACCTGCGCGCCCGAGCGCAGCACGCCGAGCCGGATGAGCGGGCTTGCGGTGCGCAGCTCGATGGTGACGAACGCGGCCAGCAGCACCGCCACGGCCAGGAAGGACAGCAGCGTACGGGCGGAGGCCCAGCCGGCCTCGGGGGCCTGCACCACCGTGAAGACGAGCAGCAGCATCGACGCCGTGCCGGTGACGGCGCCCGGCACGTCGTAGCCGCCGCGGTTCTTCTCGCGCGGGGAGCGCGGGATGAGCTTGAGGCCCGCGAGCACGGCCAGTACGGCGATCGGCGCGGGCAGCAGCATGGTCAGGCGCCAGCTCACCTCGGTGAGGACGCCGGACAGGACCAGGCCGAGCGAGAAGCCGGCGGCGGCGCACGTGGTGTAGATGGACAGGGCACGGTTGCGGACCGGGCCCTCGGCGAAGGTCGTGGTGATGATCGACAGGCCCGCGGGCGCCGTGAACGCGGCGCTCAGGCCCTTCACGAAGCGGCTGGCGATGAGCAGCGGCCCGGAGTCGACGAGCCCGCCGAGCAGCGAGGTGACGGCGAAGACGGCCAGGGCGACGAGGAAGACCTCGCGGCGTCCGAGCAGGTCGGCGGCGCGGCCGCCGAGCAGCAGCAGACCGCCGTAGCCCAGGATGTAGCCGCTGACGACCCACTGGAGGGCCGAGGTGGACAGGTCGAGCTCGGAGCCGATGGAGGGCAGGGCCACGCCGACCATCGAGACGTCGAGCGCGTCCAGGAACATCGCGGCGCACAGCACGAGCAGCGTGCCCCACAGGCGCGGGGTCCAGCGCTCCGCCGACGGCGAGGCAAGGGGGACTGGGGAGACCGGAGAAGTCATGCGGAGCAGATTACATGCACGTGCATTGGATGCAAGGGCATTTAATTCCGATGCAATAAAGTTCCCTTTTCTGCTACCGTGCGGCCATGGCGGCGACGAAGGCCGGGCCCGCGGCACAGGCCGAACAAGGGCTCGTGGAGCAGTGGCGGGACATCCTCGCGGTGCACGCGCGCACCCTGTGCGAGCTGGACCGCGAGCTGCACCGGTTCGGCCTCGGCGCCAGCGACTTCGAGGTGCTCGACGTCCTGGCGGGCGGCCACGCGCCGGACGGCACGGACGGCTGGCGCGTCCAGGACATCGCCTGCCAGGTGCACTTGAGCCAGAGCGCCCTGTCCCGCCTCATCGGCCGCCTGGAGAAGGAGGGCCTGGTCGAGCGCGGCATGTGCGCGGAGGACCGCCGCGGCGTCCGCGTCTGTACGACCTCCAAGGGCCGCGCGCTCCACGCCGAGGTGCGGCCGGTGCAGCGCGCGGTGCTCGCGCGCACGCTCGCGGCGCCGGGCGCCTGAGCGGACTCCTTCCGTGTGCGTACGGCCCTCCGGTTCTGTGTGCCCGGCTCGTCGCGGCCTCCGGGCCCGGAGCGTCCGCCGTCGGCGCCGGGCCCCCGGCCCCGTCCGGCAGGCGCCTCGGACTTCCGACGTCTCAGATCCCCGACGCCTCGCGCCACAGCGTCGCGAGCGCCGTGTCACCTGTGATCTGCGGGAACGGCAGCCGGTTCCACAGGGCCAGGTAGAGGTACGCCGCCTGGCCCGCGATCTCGCAGTCGGCGGGCACTGTGTCGCCGTGCTCGGTGACGGGCGGCTCGGGGGAGAGCCGGACGGTCCACGACTCCTTCACGTCGGTGGCCCGGACGCGCAGGACGCGCGGCTCCGGCGTACGGACGCGGCTCTTGGCGCGCGCGTGGAACCCGCGCAGCAACTCGTCGATGCCGTCCGCCGCGAAGGCCGCGTCCAGGGCCGTCTGCGTACCGCCGCGCGCGGACTCGGCGTCCACGCGGTGCACGGTCGTCTCGTTCGCCTGCCGCCTGGCCCAGAACGCGAGGGGGGACGGGGCGGGCAGGAACGCCCAGCACTCCAGGTCGGAGGGGGCGGCGTTGAGGGTGCTGACGAGACCGGCGTGGCCCTCGCGGAACCACGCGACGAGGTCCGCGCCGTCCAGGTCGGGCGCCTCGGGCCAGGCGGGGCGCGAGGGGCGCGCGTCGGCGACGGTCGACGCGGCCCAGCGGTGCACCACACCGGTGTGCCGCAGCAGGTCGCGTACGCGCCAGTCGGGGCAGGTGGGCACGGCGGCTTCGGTGCCCGCCTGTTCGGCGGCGGCGGCCAGCAACCGGCCCTCCCGGTCCAGGATTTCGATGTGCTCGGCTATCTCCATGCGGGGATTGTGCAGGACGGGGGCGGGGCCGCGGGCGGGAACGGGACCACGCCCCGACCGGGGCGCTCATCGGTTCCTCCCGGCGGAGGAGTGCCCTCTTGGGGGCGCGGGGACTGCGCGGCCGGTTGGGGAGATGTCGCGGACGCGTCTGCGGGTTTGTGGTGGCTGATCGCGCAGTTCCTCGCGCCCCTGAGGGGGGGGCTGGAGTTGCGGCACGGGGATCCCGTGGGTTGCGCTCGGGGTGCCTGAAGTGGCGGCTCCCTTGGGGGCGCGGGGAACTGCGCGACCAGTTGGTGACGAGCCGCGGGCGCGTCTGTTCGGTGATCGGGCAGACGCGTCTGCGGGTTTGTGGTGGCTGATCGCGCAGTTCCTCGCGCCCCTGCGGGAAGCCGGAGTCGCGGGACGCGGATTCCGGGGGCTCTGCTCGGGGTGCCTGGAGCTGGGCGCGGGTCAGCGGGCGCTGCCCGGTGTGGGGTGGCGCCCCGTCGTGCCGGCGATGCACGCGGCCAGGGCGGCGAGTACGGCCACGCTGGTCAGGGCCACCGGCAGCGAGAACCAGTCCGCCATGAACCCGATCGCGGGCGGCCCCAGCAGCATCCCGCCGTACCCGAGTGTGGACGCCGTCGCGACACCGCTCGGCCCGGCGAAGGCGCCGGCGCGCTCGATGGCCACCGGGAAGATGTTCGCGAGGCCGAGGCCCGTCACCGCGAAGCCGGCGAGCGCGGCGCCGGTGGACGGGGCGAGCGCGCCCAGGACCATCCCCGCGGCGGCCAGCAGGCCGCCGCCCACGACGGTGCGGGTGCCGCCGAAGCGTTCGAGCAGCCTCGTGCCCGAGAGGCGGCCGACCGTCATCGCGAACGCGAAGCACGAGTAGCCCGCCGCCGCGACGCCCGGGTGCGCGTGCAGATCCTGTTCCAGGTGCAGCGCGCCCCAGTCGGCGAGCGCGCCCTCGCCGTACGCCGTGCACAGCGCGACGAGCCCGAAGATCACCACGAGGCCGTTGAGGCCGCGCGTGCCGCCGCCGGCGCGGCGCCGCCCGGTCGCCCGCGCGTCGGCGGCGGCCGGGGCAGCGGGCATCTCGTACCGCAGCAGTGTCGGCGCCGTCACCGCCGTGACGAGCAGCCCGATCACGGCGAGCCCGAGCAGGTGCCGGGTGGCGGACAGGTGCCCGGCGACCAGGCCGCCGAGCCCCGCGCCGATCATCCCGCCGAGGCTGAACGCCGCGTGGAAGCTGGGCATGACGGGCCGCCGCAGGGCGCGTACGAGGTCGACGGCCGCGCTGTTCATGGCCACGTTGATGCCGCCGTACGCCGCGCCGAAGAGCAGCAGGACCAGGCCCAGCGCGAGCGCCGAGTGCGTCAGCGGCGGCAGCGCGACGCCGAGCGGCATCAGGACCCCGCAGACCACGGTCACGGGCCTGCTGCCGAAGCGGGCGCACAGCCGCCCCGTCAGGGTCATCGTCACCACGGCCCCCGCCGAGACGCCGAGCAGCGCGAGCCCGAGCCCGCTCGCCGAGGCCCCGGTCTGGTCCTTGACGGCCGGGATGCGGACGACCCAGCCGGCGAAGAGGAAGCCGTCGAGGGCGAAGAAGACGGTGAGGGCGGCACGGAGCCGGGAGAGGTCGGGGGAGGGGGTCTCGGACGGCGCTGACGTGGTTTTGTTTAGTAGCGGCACAAAGTCAGCGTAGAGGCGCACCCCGGCCGGGGACAAGGTGTGCCGCCGCGTGGGTCCGGCGGGGCCGTCGAAGGGTGGAAGGCGGTGCCGCTGAGGGGCGCACGCCGTGCCGCGAAGGGCGGAAGCGGGGTCGCTGAGGGAGGAAGCGGGGTCGCTGAGGGAGGAAAGCGGACGAAGCTGCGGATCGCGGGCAGGCGAAGGGCGGGAGAAGGCCGGATGACGGCGGAACGGCGAGGGGGCGTACGGATCATGGGAGACTCGCCCTCATGAACGGGAAGGCTGCCACCCGGGGTGAGGCGCGCACGCGCCTGGAGCGAGGGCGTACCGCGCTCGGCCCCGCACTCGAACTCGTCCACACCGGGCGCGCCCCCACCCGAGCCGTCCTCACCGCCGAGTTGGGCGTCACGCGGGCCACGGCCGGTGCCGTGGCGGCCGAGCTGGAGGCGCTCGGCCTGATCAGCGTGGACGCCGGGCCGAGCGCGGCGGCCGGTTCGCAGGGCCGTCCCTCGCACCGGCTCTCCGTCGCCGGGTCCGGGCCGGTGGCGCTGGCCGCGCAGGTGCACGCCGACGGGTTCCGCGCGGCGCTCGTCGGCCTCGGCGGGCACATCGTCGCCACCGCGCCCGGCTGCGAGACCATCGACGCCGACCCGGCGCAGGTCCTCGGCACGGTCGTCGAGGAGGGCGCGCGGCTGCTCCGCGAGACCGGCAGGCGCTGTGTCGGCGCCGGGCTCGCGGTGCCCTCGGCGGTTGCGGAGCCGGAGGGGACGGCGCTGAACCCGCTGCACCTGGCCTGGCCCGCGGGCGCTCCGGTGCGGGAGATCTTCGCGGACTGCGTCCGGCGGGCGGGTGTCGTGGGCCCCGCGTTCACCGGCAACGACGTCAACCTCGCGGCCCTCGCCGAGTACCGGCACGGAGCCGGGCGCGGCGCGCGCGACCTGCTGTGCGTGGCGACCGGGCACCGGGGTGTCGGCGGCGCCCTCGTGCTCGACGGCCGTCTGCACACCGGGAGTTCGGGGCTGGCCCTGGAGGTCGGCCACCTCACCGTGCACCCGGAGGGCCGGCCCTGCCACTGCGGCAGCCGCGGCTGTCTGGACGTGGAGACGGACCCGCTGGCGTTCCTGACGGAGGCCGGTGTCGAGCCCGGCCCGGAGGGGCTGCTCAACCAGGCCCGGACGCTGCTGGCCGAGCACTACGCCGACCCGGCGGTGCGCGTGGCCGCCGAGGCCCTGATCGACCGTCTGGGGCTCGGCCTCGCGGGCCTGGTGAACATCCTCAACCCGGACCGGATCGTCCTCGGCGGTCTGCACCGCGCCCTGCTGGAGGCGGACCCGGAGCGGCTGCGGGCGGTCGTCGCGGACCGCAGCCTGTGGGGCCGCAGCGGCGGGGTGCCGATCCTCGCCTGCACGCTGGACCACAACAGCCTGGTGGGGGCCGCCGAGCTGGCCTGGCAGCCGGTGCTCGACGACCCCCTGGGGGCGCTGGCCTGACCCGCCGGGCCCAACCGGCCCGTTCGCGGGCCTCAGCCGACCTCGACGGCCTCCCGCGCGGGGGCCGTCGCGCCGGTCGCGGCCGGTGCCGTCGCCGGGCGCCGGCGCAGGTCCGGTACCAGGGAGAGCAGCCCGAGCACCGCGAGCCCCGCGCCGATCCACAGCGGGGCCCGCAGCCCGAAGGCGTCGATGGCGGGGCCCCCGACGGACGTGGCGACGACGATGCCGCCCGTGATGAAGGACGAGTGCACGCTGTTGACCAGGGGGCCGGTGGTGCCCGCGCGCTGGACGCGGGTCACCATCGCCGGGTTCATGGTGACGCCCACCAGGCCGATGCCCAGCATCATGGCCACGGCGGCGACGGGCAGGTCGGCGAGGAGCGCGAAGCCGGTGAGGAAGCCCAGGTTCAGGAGCAGGCCCGTGACCAGGACGGGCAGGGTGTACCGGTCGGCGAGGCGGCCGACGACCGTGTTGCCGACGAGGGTGGCGGCGCCGTACGCGACCAGCAGCAGCGGCACGGTGCCGGTGGCGAAGCCGGTGACCTCGGTGAGGATCGGGTTGAGGTAGCTGAAGGCGGAGAACGTCGCGCCGATCACGAAGGTGCTGGTGATCAGCACCAGCCAGAGGCGCGGGCTCCGGAAGGCGCTCAGCTCGGCGCGGAGCGCCCCGCCGCCCTCCGTCTGCTCGACGCGCGGTACGCCGGCGAAGGTCGCGAGCGCGGCGGCCGCGGTGAGCACGGTGATGGCCCAGAACGCGGCGCGCCAGCCCAGGTGTTCGCCGACGACGGTGGCGAACGGCAGGCCGAGCAGGGTGCCCAGCATCAGTCCGTTCAGCGCGACGGCCACGGCCCGGCCGCGGACCTCGGGGCGGGCCAGCCGCGTGGCCAGGGAGATGGCGACGCCGAAGAAGGCCTGGGAGGCGATGCCGGTGACCACGCGCGCCACGAGCATCGTCCGGTAGTCGGGTGCCAGGGCGGCCAGGACGTTGCCCGTCAGGAAGACGGCGAAGATCACCATCAGGGCCCGCTTCGGCTCGAGGCGGAGCAGCGCGGCCGTCAGGAACGGGCCGCCGAAGGCCATCGCGATCGCGAAGGCCGTGATCAGGTAGCCGATCTCCGGGATGGTGGCGTCGAGGCCTTCGGCCATCTGCGGCATGAGTCCGGCGACGACGAACTCGCTGGTCACCATGGCGAAGATGCCGAGGGCCAGGACGTATACGGCGCGGGGCATGGTGCTCCTTCGGATGGGCGGAACGTGGTATTGGATAGATCAGTACAAAATAAGCGCGTGAAAAGGCGCGCCGAAGCGCGGCGGTGGCGAACTCACCGCATGTGACGTCGGGTGGGAGTGGACTGTCGGGTAGGAGTGGACTCAGGGGCGCAGCGCGTCCAAGGCGGTCTCGGCGATGGATTCGAGGGTGGCGCGGTCGGCGCCCGCCTGGGCCGAGATCCGGATGCCGCCGATGGTGGCGTTGACGAACCGGGCCACGGACTCCGTGTCCCGGTGCGTGGTGATCGTGCCGTCGCGGCGGCCCGCGTCGATCGCTCCCCGCAGCAGCCGTAGCCGGATGCCGAGGTCGCGCTCGATCAGCGCCGCCGCCTCGGCGTCGTGCCGGGCGAGTTCCACCACCGTGTTGACGGTGAGGCAGCCCATGCTGCGCTCCTCGTCCTCGCGGTACTCGTACTCGGTGTCGACGATGCGGGTGAACAGCGCGCGGATCCGGTCGAACCCCGGCCGCTCGCTGTCCTCCAGGATCTCCGCCTGCGGAACGCTCATCAGGTCGATGTAGCGGTTCAGTGCCCGGCGGAACAGCTCGTGCTTGCTGGTGAAGGTGTTGTAGATGCTGCTGCGGCCCAGGCCCGTGGCGGCGCACAGGTCCTGGGTCGAAGTGGCCTCGTACCCCTTCGCCCAGAAGGCGCGCATCGCCGCGTCCAGGGCCCGCTCCTCGTCGAACGTCCTCGGTCGGGCCATGGGGGAACCGTAGCCGTTTTGGACTGCTCGATGCAATACGGGATTCCGGCTCGCCCGGCGTGACCGACCCGGGCAGTGAGTAGAACGCTCGTTTCAGCGGAGAGGTGTTCCCGGCCACTCCACCGCGAACGCCGTGGCGGGGTTCGCCGTGAGCATCCGGTTCGCCAGTTCCTCGCCGACGGCGAGGGCGATTCGGGGGCGGACGCGGCGCAGCAGGTACGGCATGCCCGGGCCGCCGTTCACCGACCGGGCGGCGGCCGCCGTGGTGTCGCCGCCGAGGAGCAGGCGGTCGCCGTACCCCGCGTCGGCCAGGGCCCGCACGGCGTCCGGCATGCGCCAGTCCGTGGTGTGGTGGGCGCGGGACGGGCCGTCGAAGGCGAGGTACGCGCCCGCCTCGGCGGCCTGGCGGTGAACGGTGAGGTCGGGGGAGCGGTTGAGGTGGCCGAGGATCACCTTGCCGGGCGGCACCGAGAGCTCCGCGCACAGCAGGTCGAGCACGTCGAGCGCGCCGGTGCCCAGCTCCAGGTGGACGGCGACGGGCGCGCCCGTCGCGTGGTGGGCCTCCGCCGCCGCGGTCATCGTCCAGCGGGCGTGCGCGTCCAGGCCGTGGAAGCCGCCCGCGACCTTGATGAGACCGGCGCGTACGCCGCTGTCGCCGATGCCGCGCGTGAGTTCCCGTACGAACAGCGCGGCCACGTCGCCCGCGCGCAGGGCCGCGAGCGTCTCGGGGGTGTAGTGCACGGCCTGGTGCAGGCCCGTGGCCGCCACGATCCGGACACCCGAGGCGCGGGCGAGCGCGGGCAGCTCGCCCGCGCGGCGGCCCATGCCGTACGGGGTCCACTGGACGAGGCCCTGACCGCCCGCCGCCCGGTACGCCGCCAGCTCACCGGCCGCCGCCTCCGCCGAGTCCAGTTCCTGGCCGGGGAGTTGGGGGCTGCGCAGGAACAGGTGGTCGTGCGCGTCGCAGACGCCGAGCTCGGGCGGGGCGATGTCGCCGAGCACGGTCCGGACGGCCGGTCCTGCCGCGGTCACCACGCCCTGCCCTGGACGAGCCGGTCCCGCTCGGGGGTCGAGCAGTGCAGCACCCGGAAGACCTCGCCGCGCTGTGCGGGCTCCTCGTGGGCCCACAGGGAGAACGTCACCGCTTCCCAGTGCCGCGGGTCGACGGCGACCACCGCGCCGACCGCCCCGTCCAGGCACGAGACGATCGCCGCCTCGTCGAGGAGGCCCGCGGCGATGTCGGTGGTCCGCGCGCCCTCCGGCAGCGGCGCGCGGTACCGCACGGCGGTCTTCGGCTCCGCGTCGACCGCGCCTCCGGCCTCGTACCCGAGCACCGTCCAGTGCCGCACGGCCGGCCGGCCGAAGTCGTCGCACAGCCCCTGGAAACCGGGCCCCCAGAGGAAGGAGTTCATGCCCTCGGCGGTGTTCCAGAGGTAGAAGGGCGCGTACTGGTTCACGGGGGAGCCGTCGAGGCCGCGCTCGCGGACGAGGTACGCCTTGAAGCCGAGGCCCGGGAAGTCGTCCAGGAGATGACCCTTGGCCGCCACGCGGTCGCGGATGACGCCCATGTCGTAGTCGGCGGGCAGGGTGATGTCGTACTGCAGGGCGTGCATGAGCTGCCTTCGGTCGGGGGGCGGGCGGAAAGAGCGGGGAGTCACCCGGCCCGGCGCGGCGCGAGGAGGGCGAGCAGGCCGCGGACGCCCGCGTCGAACGCCGTCGGGGAACCCGTCGACCGGGCGAGGACGTAACCGCCCTGGACCGTCGCGACGATCGTCGAGGCGATCTCGTCCGCGTCCAGGGACGGCGCGAACTCGCCGTGGTCCAAGCCCTCCTGGACGATTCCGGCCAGCCGCTCGCGCAGCCACTCCAGGGTCTCGGTGACCGGCGCGCGCAGCGCCTCGCTGGCGACGACGTCCGGGTCCATGGTCAGCCGCCCGACGGGGCAGCCGCGCAGCACGTCCCGCTCACGCAACAGATACGCGGCGACCCGCTCGTACGCCGAGCCGTCGCCGCCGAGCACCGCCTCGGCCGTCGCACGCATCTCCTCGGCCGTCCGCCGGATCGCGGCGAGCGCGAGGTCGGGCTTGCCGGAGAAGTGGTGGTACATGCTGCCCTGCCCGGCGCCGGCGTGCTGCTGGATCGCCTTGGGGCTCGTGCCCACGTACCCCCGCTCCCACAGCAGCTCGCGGGTGGACTCGATCAGACGTTCCGGAGTGCTCATGAGGACACTGTACATACTAATAGGTACAGGAGACTAGGGAGGGCGGGCGGCCCGGGTCTCGCGGCCCGCCGGGCGTCCGAAGAACAGGCAGCGCGCGCTCGGGGAGCAGGCCCCGGGCCCTCCCGTACTCCCGCGGGGGTACGCCCGCTGCCGCTGGCCGTACGACGACGCCAGGGCCGCGCCGGACCAGGCTCAGAAGCGACGGACAGCACCGATCCCGGGCTGTCCCGCACCCCTGCTTCCGAGGAGATGGACCTCATGCAGACCTTGGCAACGGCCCTGGCGTCCGACGGCGGGCCAGGCCCGTGGATCCTGCTCTTCCCGCTGGTCTGGGCGGCCGCGGCCCTGGGCGTCGGTGCCGTCCTGCGCCGCACGGTGTGGCGCGGCCGGGGCGGGCCGTGGCGGCGCGTCGCCACCGGCGTCGACGGCGCGTCGCCGATCACCGTGCTCGGCCACCGCTTCGCCGCCGGCGAGATCGACGAGGACGAGTACTGGCGCCGCCTCAGCGTCCTGACCGAGGTGTTCGGCCACGCCCCCGCCGGAGGCCGGTCATGAACACGGCCACCCCGCCCCGGCCCTCCGGGGTCCGGTACGCCGCGCGGGTCGAGCACGCCGTGAAGGTGTACGGCTCGGCCGGGACCGCGGTGAGGGCCCTGGACGGCGTGAGCGTCGGCTTCGCCGCCGGGCGCTTCACCGCCCTCATGGGCCCGTCCGGCTCGGGCAAGTCCACGCTCCTGCACTGCGCGGCGGGCCTTGACACGCTCACCTCGGGCTCCGCCCACATCGGCGGCACGGACCTCGGCACCCTGGACGACCGGCGTCTGACCCTGCTCCGCCGCGACCGGGTCGGCTTCGTCTTCCAGGCCTTCAACCTGGTGCCGACCCTGACCGTCGCCGAGAACATCACGCTGCCGACGGACCTCGCCGGACGCCGCGCCGACCCGGACCTCCGCGCCTGGACGGACGCGCTCGTCGACGTCGTCGGCCTGCGCGACCGGCTGCACCACCGGCCCGCCGAACTCTCCGGCGGCCAGCAGCAACGCGTCGCCGTGGCACGGGCGTTCGCGGGCCGGCCCGACGTGGTCTTCGCCGACGAGCCGACCGGGAACCTGGACTCGCGCTCCGGCGAGGAGGTCCTCGGGCTGCTCGGCCGCGCGGTGCGCCACATGGGCCGCACCGTCGTCATGGTCACCCACGACCCGGTGGCCGCCGCCCACGCCGACGAGGTCGTCTTCCTCGCCGACGGCCGCCTCGTGGACCGCGTGCGGGCCCCCACCGCCGACAAGATCCTCGACCGCCTGAAGACCTTCGAGGCCACGGGCGCGGCCCGCTCCGGCGTGGCCTCGTACGACGCGTACGGCGAGGAGGCGTACGGCGAGCGGCCGGACGGCAGCGACGCGGCACGAGCACGGCAGTCGTACGGGGGCGGCGCGGCACCCACCCGGCAGGCGGACGGCGCGGAACAGTCCCGCGCCGGGCGGACGACGCGTCGGTCCCGGTTCCGGCGTCGGGGCGCGGGCGGGGGAGGGGTGCCGTCATGACCTTTCTGACCCCGGTTGTGCGCATCGCCCGCACCTCCCTGCGCGGCCACAAGCGCCGCTTCGCCGGTACGTTCCTCGCGGCGCTGCTCGGCGTCGCGTTCCTGACGGGCACGCTCGTCATGGGTGACACGCTGCGCGCCGGCTTCGACACGATGTTCGGCACCGCGACACGCGGCACCGACGCGGTGGTGCGCTCCGAGAACGCCATCACCGCGCCCGGCGAGAGCCAGGGGGCGCGGCAGCCCGTCGCCGTCGGCCTGGCCGACCGGATCGCGCGCGTGCCGGGCGTCGCGGCCGCCGTACCGAACATCCAGGGCGCGGGCCAGCTCATCGGCGAGGACGGCGACCCCATTGGCGGCCAAGGGCCGCCCACGCTCGCGGGCAACTGGATCGACGACCCCGGGCTCAACCCCTACCGGCTCGCCGCGGGCCGTGCCCCCGCGGCCACCGGCGAGGTCGTCGTCAACCGCGGCGCCGCCGACCGCGGCGGCCTGGGCATCGGCGACACCACGACGCTGCGCACCCCCGACCCGGTCCGGGTGACCGTCGTGGGCCTGGCCACCTTCGGCGGCGAGGACGGGATGGCGCAGGCCACGTTCACCGGCATGACCCGCGCCGACGCGGAGAAGTACCTGGCGCCGAGGCCCGGTCAGGCCTCGTCCGTCCAGGTACGGGCCCGCCCCGGCATCGGGCAGGAGGAGCTCGTCGACGCGCTGGCCCCCGTGCTGCCCGCGGGGGTCGAGGCCATCACCGGCCGGGCGGCGGCGGAGGAGGACTCCGAGCTGGTCTCGGGGCGGTTCCTGACGCTGTTCACGACGTTCCTGCTGGTGTTCTCGGGAGTCGCGCTGCTGGTGGCGACGTTCTCGATCCACAACACGTTCGCGATCGTCGTCGCCCAGCGCACCCGCGAGAACGCCCTGCTGCGCGCGCTCGGCGCCTCCCGCCGCCAGGTCACCGCCGCGACGCTCTTGGAGGCCACCGCCGTCGCCGTCGTCGCCTCCGGCGCCGGCCTCGCGGGCGGCATCGGGGTCGCGGCCGGCCTCCAGGCACTGTTCCCGGCCATCGGATTCCCCTTCCCCGAGGGCGACTTGGTGGTCGGCGGGACGTCGATGCTGCTGCCGCTCGCGGTCGGTGTCCTGGTCTGCGGGGCCTCCGCACTGCTGCCCGCCGTACGCGCCGGGCGCACCGCGCCGCTCGCCGCGCTGCGCGAGACGGCGGTCGACCACGCGGGGACGTCGCGCGCGCGGACCGTGACGGGTGCCGCCCTGGGGCTCGTGGCCCTCGGCCTCACCCTGTCCGGGGTGCTCGTCGTGCCCTCCGTGTGGGCGGCGGGGGCCGGGGCCGTGCTGGCGCTCGCCGCGTTCGTGGTGCTCGGCCCCGTCGCCGCGTCACGGGCCCTGCGGATCATCGGCGGCCCGCTGGACCGGACGCGCGGCGTCACCGGCACTCTGGCCCGGCGCAACGCCCTGCGCAGTCCCCGGCGCACCGCCGCCACCGCGAGCGCCCTGATGATCGGCGTCGCCGTCGTCTCCCTGTTCACGGTCTTCGGCGCGTCCCTGAAGGCCACCATGGACCGGACGGTGTCCCGGTCCTTCGCGGGCGACCTCGCCATCAGCGTTCCCGCGTTCGGCGCCGGGGGCAGCGGCCTCAGCCCCCGCCTCGCCCCTGCCCTGGCCGAGCGCCCCGAGGTCGCCACGCCCGTCGGCCTCGGCAGGGGAGTGGCCGAGGTCAACGGCAAGGGCCGCGCCCTGACCGTCACCGACCCGCAGGCGCTCGCCGCGTCGTTCGACCTGGGCGGCGTCCAGGGCTCGATGGACGCCCTCGGCACCGACGGCATCGCCGTCACCCGCGCCGAGGCGGGCGAACAGCGCCTGGAGGTGGGCGACCGCGCCCGGCTCGCCTTCGCCGACGGCACGCAGGACACCTTCACCGTGCGCGCGGTGTACGGCCGTTCGGAACTCGTGGGCGACTACGTCCTCACCCGCGAGGCCTGGGCGCCGCACCGAGCGCAGGACTCCGACTCGCTGGTCTCCGTCACCTTCGCGGACGGGGTGCGCCCCGCCGACGGCGAGGCGGCGGTGTCCGAGGTCGCGCGCCGCTACGGCGACCCCGAGGTGCGGACCCGCGACGAGTACGCGCGGTCGTCGGCCGGCGGCATCGACATGATGCTCACGCTCGTCTACGCGCTGCTCGCCCTGGCCGTGGTCATCGCCCTGCTCGGCATCGCCAACACCCTCACTCTCGCGCTCCACGAACGCACCCGGGAACTCGGCCTGTTGCGGGCCGTCGGCCAGACCCGCGCGCAACTGCGGGCCATGGTCCGCTGGGAGTCGGTGCTGGTCGCCGCGTTCGGCACGGTGGGCGGCCTGGCCCTCGGCGGCTTCCTCGGCTGGGTCCTGGTGCGGGCGTCCGACGGGGCGTCCGACAGCACCTTCGCGTTCGCCCTGCCGCCGCTTCCCCTGGCCGTGGTGGCCCTGGTGGGCGTGGCCGCGGGTGCCCTGGCGGGCCTGCGACCGGCGCGGCGCGCGGCACGTCTCGACGTCCTGCGCGCCATCGCGGCGGAGTGAGAGGGAAGGGACGAGCGGAGTTCCGGCGGCCCGGGACGGGTCGACAAGCGACGACAAGAGGTCGACAAGCGATCGACAAGTGGGAGAGCGGGAGCGAGCTGACGCGCGCCGGAGAAGCGGAGGAAGGTGGCGGGAGGAACGGAAGGAAGAGAGGAAACGGAGACGGAGGGAACGGAGAGGGAGAAGGTCACCGCCCGGTCAGCCAGGAACGGCCGACCGGGCGGGAGCATGGGCGCGGACGGGCGTCGTGGTCACCAGGGACCGGGCGCTCGCGGCGTGGTACGCGGGATACGTCGGCAGGTCCACGGTGGGCGACGGGGCGGCCAGCGTGAACCAGACGACCTTGCCCGCCTCACCCTCCGGCCGCACGCCCCAGCTCTCGCTGACCGCGGCGACCATGGCGAGCCCGCGGCCGCAGGTCTCGAACGCCTCCACGTCACGCACCTCCGGCAGCCGGGGATCGTGGTCGTGGACCGACACCACGAGGCGGTCGAGCAGCAGCTCGATGTCCACGGTGCAGAGCTTGTCCGGTTCCGCGTGGCGGTGGACGTTGGTGAGCAACTCCGTCACGCCGAGTGCGGCGCGGTCTATCAACGGGTCGAGATGCCAGTAGCGCAACTGCGCCGATACGATTCTGCGGACTTGGCCGATCCGCGACGGCAGGGCTTGGAGCTCTACCGTGCACTGCCTGCTTGGCTGGCTGATCACGGTGCGACTCCCCGAAGTGAGGTCCGGAAGAGGACGGCGTTCCGATCCAGCAGGGGCCGCGCGCTGCCTGCCGCCTGCTGCGGGGCCGGCGGGCTGGTTCGCAGCGTTATCGCCGGTAAACCCAGAGTGATGTGACACCAGAGTGACGCAGGGGGTGCGGGCCTGCAACTCGCGCCCGGACCCGGCCGTCTAGACCCGTCGGCGGCCGCCCGCGGTGCGCAGGGCGTCGAGGAAGGCGCGCACGGTGGGCGGTCCCTGCTCCCCGGGCACCGGCTCGTGGTCGCCGAGCGTGAGCCGGTAGCGCGTGCCGTTGACGTCGGCGAGTGCCCGGTCGTGCGGGGCGAACCAAGGCTTGCCCGCGCGCACCGCCTGCACCGGCGCGCTGTCGATCTCCTTGCCGTAGCTGGTGAGCAGTTCCAGTCTGCCGTCGTTGATCCGGACCTCTCCGGCGCGGGTCAGGGAGCGCAGCCGCTTCCCGATCCGCACGCCTGTGGCCGTGAACTCCGGCTCTGCCATGAGGCTCCGCCCCCTCACTCGCGGTGGCGTACCGCGCTGCTCGTGTGCCGCGGCGCCCGGAGGTACCGCGGGGTGCCGTCTGCCCCCGTGCGGGCGCCGCCGCGCGGCGCCGCGTGTCCGGGACCCTACCCCTGTCCCGTGCGGTGCAGTGTGCACGGACCCGGCGCCGAGCACTAGGGCGCATGACCACGTCGCACATGCCACTTCGCCGCGTGCCCGGGGCGGGCCCGCGAGGGGGCCCGACGGCTGCGACAGTCGCGCCTTTGAGGTGCCAAAAGGACTGTTTATGCAGGTGGGAACGGAGTTATGGGTGTTTATCATCGAGGTGTCCGGCCGGATCGAAACCGCGTCCGGCACGATCCCGAGGAGCCACGCGGTGAGCACCATCCAGCACGACCCGGCCGGCGAGCCGGCCGTCACCCTCGACGTCGACCGGAGTGACCCGGACTACCGGTCCTGGCTCAAAGAAGCCGTACGCAAGGTCCAGGCGGACGCCAACCGCTCGGCCGACACGCATCTCCTGCGCTTCCCCTTGCCCGAGCACTGGGGCATCGACCTGTACCTCAAGGATGAGTCGACGCACCCCACCGGCAGCCTCAAGCACCGCCTCGCCCGCTCGCTGTTCCTGTACGGCCTGTGCAATGGCTGGATCCGCCCGGGCCGCCCGGTGATCGAGGCCTCCAGCGGCTCGACGGCCGTGTCCGAGGCGTACTTCGCGAAGCTGATCGGCGTGCCCTTCATCGCGGTGATGCCGCGCACGACCAGCGCCGAGAAGTGCCGCCTCATCGAATTCCACGGCGGCCGGTGCCACTTCGTGGACGACCCGCGCACGATGTACGCCGAGGCGGCCGCGCTCGCCGTCGACACCGGTGGCCACTACATGGACCAGTTCACCTACGCGGAACGGGCCACGGACTGGCGCGGCAACAACAACATCGCCGAGTCGATGTACCAGCAGCTCCGCCTGGAGCGCTACCCGGAGCCCGCGTGGATCGTGGCGACCGCCGGGACCGGCGGCACCTCGGCGACCATCGCCCGCTACGTGCACTACATGCAGCACGACACCCGCATCTGCGTCGCCGACCCGGACAACTCCTGCTTCTTTCAGGGCTGGACGGAGAACGACCCGGACGCCACGAGCGACTGCGGCTCCCGCATCGAGGGCATCGGCCGCCCCCGCATGGAGCCGAGCTTCGTGCCCGGCGCCGTCGACCGGATGATGAAGGTCCCGGACGCGGCGACCGTCGCCGCCGTCCGCGCCCTGGAGCAGGTCATCGGGCGCAAGGCGGGCGGCTCGACCGGCACCGGCCTGTGGAGCGCCCTGAAGATCGTCGCCGAGATGGTCGCGGCGGGCCGCACCGGCAGCGTCGTCACCCTCATCTGCGACCCCGGCGACCGCTACCTGGACAAGTACTACTCGGACGCCTGGCTGGCCGAACAGGGCCTCGACATCCGGCCGTACACCGCCGCCATAGAGACACTTCTCGCCACGGGCACCTGGGTGGGTGCCTGAGCGGAGCCGGGGCCGGGCTACGCCTTCGTGCCCGACAGGCGGCGGTCCAGGTTCCCGACCGCCGCCTCGAAGGACCTGCGCAGACCCCGGCCGCCGTGCCGGAACAGCGGACGCGCCAGCCTGCGGGGCTCGATGGCGAAGGTCCACCGCACCCGGGTGCCGGAACCCGCGGGCTCCAGGTGCCACTCCTCGGCCAGCGCGCGTACGCCCGGTGCGTTCGTGACGTCCACGCGGTAGGCGTACCGCTCGGGCGCGTGAGCGGCCAGGATCGTCTCCTCGAAGCGCACACCGCCCTGGAGGTGGACCACGCGGCCGGTGCCGCCCCGCGTGGGCCGCGCCCGCGTGACCGACGTGAACCACGCGGGCCACTGCGCCACGTCCACGGCCAGGGCCTGGAACACCGTCTCCGGCGGCGCGGCGACCTCCCGGGCGAACACGTGCCGTACGGGAGCGGTCGCGAGGAACTCCAGCTCCACGGGCCTCAGTTGACGTGGCATCGTACGCAGCCCCCAAGCGCCTCCGGGTGGTGGGACGAGCACGGACACTTTAAGCCGCGCACGGCCGCCCAGGGAGGGGGCGGCGCTCAGAGCTCCTCGGCGCCGCTCTCCGGCTCGCCCGCCACGATCAGCCGCGGCAGCTGCTCGGAGATCTCCGCCCGGGCGTCGGCGGGCATCCCCGCGTCGGTGACCAGCGTGTCCACCTGCCCCAGCGTGGCGAAGGAGCTGAGGCCCACCGTGCCCCACTTCGTGTGGTCGGCGACGACCACGACGCGGCGCGCGGACTGCACCAGGCGCCGGTTCGTCTCCGCCTCCGCGAGGTTCGGCGTCGACAGACCCGCCTCGGCCGCTATGCCGTGCACCCCGAGGAACAGCACGTCGAAGTGGAGGGCCGCGATCGCCTGGTCCGCGACCGGGCCGACGAGCGAGTCCGAGGGCGTGCGCACGCCCCCGGTGAGCACCACCGTCGCCGCCCCCGGCCGCTGGCCCGCGCTGCGCTGCGCGGTGTGGAAGACGTCCGCGACCCGCACCGAGTTCGTCACCACCGTCAGGTCCGGCACGTCCAGCAGGCGCTGCGCGAGCGCGTACGTCGTCGTGCCGCCGGACAGCGCGATGGCCGTGCCCGGGGCCACCAGCGCCGCCGCGGCGCGCGCGATGTCCTCCTTGGCGCTGAGCTCCAGGCCCGACTTGGCCTCGAAGCCGGGCTCGTGGGTGCTCGCCTCCGCCACCGGCACCGCGCCGCCGTGCACCTTCTCCAGGACGCCCTGGCGCGCGAGGGCGTCCAGGTCCCGGCGGACGGTCATGTCCGACACGCCGAGCTTGCGGGTGAGCTCGTTGACCCGGACCCCGCCGCGGCGGCGGACCTCGTCCAGGATCAGGGCGCGGCGCTGCTCCGCGAGGAGGTTCTGATTCTCACTCACGTCCGGTCCGGCCCTCTCACCTCGTCAAGCCCGTCATCAGGTCGCCTCATCCTCGCATGCGCCACCCGTGGACACCGAAGGGGGAGATTGCGTGACGGTACGTGCGTGAACGGCGCGCAGCGGCGATCCTGGGGCCCTTGCAGACACGGGACAGCGCACACATCGGGGGCAGCAGCAGTGGAGCGCGCCACGGCGGGACAGCCCGCCCACCTGAAGGACGCCGAGGAACCGACGCCCGGCACGGCCGCGCCCGGGGAGCGGATCGCCCTGGAGCTCCTCGTCCACGGCGTGGGCGGCACCACCCCGCAGGAGATGCTGGACGATCCCCGGACCGCGCGGATCTCCGGGGACGAGACCGCGGCCGTCTACCGCCGCGCCGACGACGCCGACGCCGAGGCCCGCCCGGAGGACTACCGCGGCCGCCCGGTCCCGGAGGCGTACGTCTGGTGCAACCTGACCTCCGGCAACGGCTCCCGCGCCCTGTGGCTCCTGCTGCTGCCGTTCATGGTCGTCAACCTCGCGCACTGGATGCGCCCCAGCGCCCGCCGCATGCGGCGCACGGTCCGCGCGTACGGGCTGCTCGTGCGGCTGGTCGCGCTGACCCTGACGGTGCTGCTGACCGCCGCCGCCTGCGAGATCGCGGTCGACCTGGTGGCCTGGCAGTGCGCGGGCACGCGCGCGTGCGTCGCCGACCACTCCTGGCTCGGCTTCCTCGCCCCGGAAGCGGCCGGGGGCGGCGGCTGGTGGTCGCAGCCCGGCCGCCGCCTCGCGCTCGCCGCGGTCCTGCCCGTCGCCCTCACCGCCCTGCTCTGGTACCTGTCGCACCGCACCTGGAGCGCCTACGAGTCCCAGCAGCCCCTGCCGCAGCGGCCGGACCCCGAGGAGGTCGGCCGCAACGCCCTGAACCAGCCCGGCTTCTGGTACGGTCGCCGGCTCGTCGCCCGGCTGCGCGCCGCCCACACCGCCGCCGGCCTGCTCACGGTCGCCGCCGCCGTGGGCGCCGCCGCCGCCCGTCACGACCGCCGCCCCGGCGGCCCCGCGCTCCTGGACGCCCTCGGCTGGACCCTGCTGACGGCCCTCGCGGCGGGCGGGGCGGGCGTGGTGTGGGTGGTGTGCCGTCGGGGCCGCTGCGAGCGCCGCGTCGACCAGCACCTCGACCGCGCCCTGGTGCGCGGACTGCCGCTCACCGCCCTCGCCCTGCTGCTGCTCGCGGTCCTGTACGCCGGGTGGTCGCGGCCCGCCTGGGCCTCCACCGGCCGGCTGCCGGGCAACACCACCTTCGGCGGCATCGCGCTGGCCCAGGGCCTCCTCGTCCTCCTCCTCGCGGCCGTCGCCGCCGTCATCCACCGCAGGTCGCCCGACGCGCGCACCGCCCTGCGCGGCCTCGGCGGCCCGGCCGCGGCGATGCTGGCCTGCGCCCTCGGCGGCGTGATGTCCGGCGGCGGCTCCCAGCGCGTCGCCGACTGGCTCGACGGCAGGGGCGGCACGATCGACGGCCCGCCGGCGCTGCTCACCTGGCAGGCCTCCGCCATCCCGCCGCTGCTCGTGGTCGTCGCCGTCCTGTGCGGCTGGCTCGCCGTGCGCACCGCGCGCCACCTGCGGCACGAGCTGGCCGCGGTGCCGCGCGAGTACGGCGTCGACCGGCCCGACACCGCCCGCACCCGCCGCATCGCCCGCAGGCGCGCGAGCGCCGCGCTCACCGACCACGCCCCCGTGATCGTCGGCGTCACCTCGGCCGCCACGCTGCTCCTCGGTGCCGCGGCGCTCGTCGGCGCCTGGGCCGGCGGCGAGGTGCCCGGCGAGGCCGCGCGGGGCGCGCCCGCGTTCGTCGAGGGCGCCGCGCAGACCGCGCAGGCGCTCGGCTCCTGGCTGATCGGTTTGGGCTTCATACTCCTCGTCACCTGGGGCCGGCGCGCCTACCGCGACGCGTCCGCCCGCCGCACCATCGGCATCCTGTGGGACGTCGGCACGTTCTGGCCGCGCGCCGCCCACCCCTTCGCGCCGCCCTGCTACGCCGAGCGCGCCGTGCCCGACCTGACCTGGCGCATGCACACCTGGACCCGCGCCACGGGCGGCCGTCTCGTCCTGTCCGGCCACTCCCAGGGCAGCGTCCTCGCCGCCGCGGCGGCCTGGCAGCTGCTGCCGTCGGTCCGCAAGCGCGTGGCGCTGCTCACCTACGGCTCCCCGCTGGAGCGCCTGTACGGCCGCTGGTTCCCGGCGCACTTCGGGCCCGCCGCGCTCAGCTCCCTGCACCGCGAGGTCGACTGCTGGCGCAACCTCTACCGAGCCACCGACCCCATCGGCGGACCCGTACGGCTGCACGGCGCCTGCGGCCCGCAGGTCGACCGCGCCGAGCTCCAGGACCCGCTGGCCTACGGCCGCACCCCCGAGCACCCGCTGCCCGCGCCCATCCTCGGCCACGGCGACTACCAGGCCGACCCCGCCTTCGCCGAGGAGCGCGCGCGGCTGCTCGCCCGGCTCAGGCCCGCCGTGCCCCGCCCGGCCGCGCCACCCGTGGCGCCGCCGGTGCCGCCTCCGGCAGCTCCGCCTACGGCAGCTCCGGAAGGTCCTCCGGATACAGCAGGGTGAGGTCGTCCGTGCTCGGCGCGGCGAGCTGGGCGACCCGGCCGGCGTGCCGCTCGACCATCGCCTCGAACGTCTGCCGCGCGGTGCGGCCGTTGCCGAACCCCGGCCCCTTCGGCAGCGCCGCGAAGTACTTCAGGAGCGCCTCGGCGGTGCCCGCGCCGAGCGTGTACTCGTGCTCCTCCGCCTGCTGCTCGACGATGCGGAGCAGTTCCTCGGCGTCGTAGTCCGAGAAGGTGATGGTGCGCGAGAACCGGGACGCCACACCGGGGTTGACGGACAGGAAGCGGTTCATCTCCTCCGTGTACCCCGCGACGATCACCACGACCGCCTCCCGGTGGTCCTCCATCAGCTTCACCAGCGTGTCGATCGCCTCGCGGCCGAAGTCGCGCCCGGAGTCCTCCGGCGAGAGCGCGTACGCCTCGTCGATGAACAGCACGCCGCCGCGGGCCTTGTCGAAGGCCTCCTGGGTGCGGATCGCCGTGGAGCCGATGTGCTCGCCCACCAGGTCCACGCGGGACACCTCGACGAGGTGGCCGCGCTCCAGGACGCCGAGCGAGGCCAGGATCTCGCCGTAGAGCCGGGCCACGGTCGTCTTGCCGGTGCCGGGGGAGCCCGTGAACACCAGGTGGCGGCGGACCGAGGCGGCCTTCAGGCCCGCCTCCTGGCGGCGCCGCCCCACCTCGATCATGTCGGTGAGCGCCCGGACCTCGCGCTTGACGCTCTCCAGGCCCACCAGCGCGTCCAGCTCGCCGAGCACGTCCTTCGACGTCCGCGCGGGCGGCACGGCGGCGGCGTCCGGCGCCTGCTCGGTGCCGCGCGGCCCGGGCACCGCGCCGAGCAGCCCCACGGACTGCGTGGCCGTCTGCACGGCCGGGGCCGGGGCCCGGGTGCTCGCGCTCTCGTCGCTGGTGCAGTCCTCGACGAGCGGGCCGTCCTCCGCGAACTCGTAGCCGCCGCGCGCGCACCGCTCCGTGCGGCACCGCTTCAGCGTCGTACGGCAGCCGTCGATGACGTGGAAGCCGTAGCCGCCGCTGCCGACGACCGTGCAGCGCTGGAAGCTGCCGCGGGCGCCCGCCGAGACGTAGAAGCCCGCCTCCGCCGGGGAGGTGACCGTGCACCGCTCGACGGCGGGGTCGGCGCCCTTGGTGACGATCACGCCCGTCTGCGTGCCGTCCACCGTGCAGTTCGCGAGGACGCCGCCGCTGCCGTGGTCGCGGAACCAGGCGCCGGTGGCGGCCTCCCGGATGCGCACGTCGTCCAACTGCGCGGTCGCGCCGTCGCTCACGGACACGGCCGTGTTGCGCACCTGCGTCAGATCACTGTCTATGACGTCGACGCGCGAGCCGCGGTCCAGGACGAACAGCGCGTCCGGCACGTCGTGCACCCGGCACGACTCCAGGACGGCCGTCGCGCCGTCGCTGACCCACACCGCCGGGTAGTCGCCGGTGCTGTCGTGGATCTCGCACTGGTTGGCGTCCACGCGGGTGCCCGGGTCCCACACCGACAGGCCGTTGCGGCCGAACTCGCGCACCGTGGAGCGCGTCAGCGTGAGCACCGAACGCGACCGCAGGTCGACGGCGTTCTCCGGGATGTCGTGGATGTGGCAGTCGGCGAGGGTGAGGACCGCGTCCGTGTCGAGCGTGACGCCGTCGGTCGTGGTGCGGTGCACCTGGCAGTCCGTCAGGTGCGCCGTGGCCCGGGCGGTGATCTGCACGCCCGCGCCCTTGACCTCGTACACCTCGCAGCCCACGGCCTCCAGACCGCTGTGCTCGCCGGTCACCGACAGGCCCGCGCCCGACGTGTGGTGCACCCGGCAGCGCTCCAGGCGCGGGTGCCCGCCGCCGCGGACCGCGACCCCGGACTGGCCCGCGGCGACGACCTCGCAGTCCTCGAACACGCCGCCCCCGCCGTCGAGTACGGCGATGCCGACGCCGCCCGCGTTGTCCACCGTGCAGCGGCGCAGGGTCGGACGGGCGCCGCCGCGCACCTCGATCCCCGCCGCCGAGCGCGTCCGCACCCGGACGTCGGTGAGCTCGGGCGCGCCGTCCTCGACGAGCAGCGCGGGCGCGGCCGCGTCCTGCCCCTCGATGTGCAGGTCAAGGACCAGAGCCGAGGCCCGCACGGTCAGCGGCACGCCGTCGACCGGCGCGATGCGCGCGGCGCCGGGGGCGCCCTCGGGCCCGCGCAGCGTCACCGCCCGCATGACGACGAGGTTCTCGCGGTACGTCCCGGGGGACACCGTCAGGACGTCGCCGTCGCCCGCGGCCTCCAGGGCGGCCGACAGCGACGGGTACTCGCCCGTGCGGCGCCGCCACCGCGACGTACCGGTGTGCGTCACCTGGACCGTGCCCTGTGCCATGGAGTTGCTCTGCCCCCACCTCGACGTTCGCGGGACCTCGCGCCCGCGCGCAAGGAGGCCGAAGAGTTCGCCCGGTCCACCGTAGCGCGCGCGGCGCGGCGGAGTTGACCCGATGGGCAGGCTCTCACCAGCTCAGGCGCCGGTGCCGGTCTTTCCCCAGTCGGGGCCCGCCTGCTCCCAGGCCCGGTCCCAGTGGGCGTAGCGGCGCTGGACGACGCGCCACAGGACCAGGCGCCGGGCACCCTCGACGAGGCCGGCGGCCGCGAGGCAGGCGCCGAACCCGGCGAGGGCGGCGTGCGTCGTCGCGGTGGCCGGGTCCAGGGGGCGGCCGACGACCCGGCCGTCGCCGTCGGTCCAGAGCGTGAACCGGTCGCCGGGCCGCGGCTTGTCGAGGTCGGAGACCACCGCGCCCTTGCGGTCCGACCCGTCCGGGCCGGTCCAGGCGGCGAGCACGCGGCGGTGCGCGTCCCGCGACGAGGCGGTCTCCGGGTCCGGGTCCAGGGGCGGCCGTTCGAGCCCGTGCAGGACGGTGGCGGTCACGGTGTGGCGGGCCGCGCGCTGCTCCTCGACCGAGCGCAGCAGCGCGTCGTTGGTCAGACTGCCCGTCACCGCACCGGCCACGGGGGCCGCCACGGCGATGAGGACGAGGGCGACGAGCGCCACCCAGGCCTCGGCGAGATCCGTCCCGCGACACAGTGGATTGCGGCGCCAGCGCCAGAGTCCGGCGATCGCTCGCACGGTCCTGCACCCCCTTCCGCGGCCGTCTCCCACGGCTCCCACCGCGAACGGCCTTGCCCCGCTCTCGGGTTCCCCGCGCCCGCGGCCTTCATTCGGGGATCCGCGGCGCGTTCACCGATACGGATGGTGCGGGCGGCCAAGGCACCGCACCGCGGTGCCGTATTCGCTACGGGGGACAGCAGGGGGTACGGGGGACAGCAGGGGGAGGGCGTGCGGGAACGCCAAGAGCCGCCGTGGCGCGTGGCACCACGGCGGCATCGCCTCGGGCGTTCCCCCCAACGCCCTTGGCGTGGACGTGCTCGTCACACAGCGGGGGACCGGCTGCGGCTGCCGCGCCGGTGGTCGCCGGCGTCGGGGCCGCGGCCCGTCAGTACCCCCGGTACTGCTGGCGGTTGTGCGGGTCCTCGTAGGGCGCGGGCGCCGGGCGGGGCGCCGCGGGGCGCATCGCCTCGTAGCCCGTGGTGTTCCCCATGGGCCGCTGCTGCTGCGGGCCCGGGTAGCCGCGGGGCGGCCCGGCCTGCTGCGGGATGTACGGCGCGGGAGCCTGCTGCAGCGGCGCGGGCTGCGCGGCGGGCGGGTAGCCGTACCCGGGGTTCGGGGGAGCGGACATCGCGGGGCCCGTCGGTGCCGAGGGCGCCGACGGCAGGGCGGGCAGCGCCGACGGCAGCGCGGGAAGGTTACTGCCCGAGTCGTAGGGAGAGGGGTTCACCCGGATCGGGGCGATCTGCGGGGTGCCCCGCTCGGCGACCAACGAGTCGTAGATCGGAGTGTCCGGGAAGGACGGCGCGGAGTAGTAACCGCCGCCATAGGTGGAGCGGGGGGAGGTCATACTCCATAAGTTAAGCCCTTGATGTGCTGGTTGGGGAGACCGATAAGCGGGTTGTTCGGCGTGTCGCCCGTGCTCCCTGAGCCGCAAAGCGAGCGAACCCGGGAAAAATCGGTCGCGCGACAGCGTACGAATCCTGTAAAAGACACCGTTCCCGGGGTTACGTGGGGTCGACCGGGGGTTGACGGGCTGTTGACCGGGGGTGACGCCGGACGTTCCCGGGGACGGCCCGTGCGCCGCCGCCCAGGCCAGGTAATAGGTTGGGCGGGAACGGAACGGCGGTCCTGCCGGACCCGGCACTGGTGATGGGGGCAGACATGTCTATGGCCAAAGGTTCGAACGTACCCGTGCAGGCGGCTGCCGTACGGGTCGAACTGGGCTGGAGTTCCGGTCCCGGCGTGCCGGACGCCGACGCGTCCGCGCTGCTGCTCGGCGCGTCCGGGAAGGTGCGCTCGGACGCGGACTTCGTCTTCTACAACCAGGCGGCGCACGCCTCGGGCGCCGTGCGCCACGAGGGCAAGCGGACCGCGGGCGGCTCGGTGACGGACACGCTCGTCGTCGACCTCGCGCGCGTGGAGCCCGCCGTGGAGACGGTCGTCCTCGCCGCCTCGGCGGACGGCGGCTCCTTCGGGAAGGTGCCCGGGCTGCACATCCGGGTCCTCGACGCCGCGAGCGGCGCCGAGATCGCGCGCTACGACAGCGCGGACGCGGGCGTGGAGACGGCGTTCGTCCTCGGGGAGCTCTACCGGCGCCAGGGCGCCTGGAAGTTCCGCGCGGTCGGCCAGGGCTACAGCAGCGGCCTGGAGGGCCTCGCGACGGACTACGGCATCAGCGTGGACGAGCCCCAGCAGGCGACCCCCGCGCCGTCCGCGCCCCCCGCGCCGCCGGCACCCGCCGCCGCTCCCGCGCCGCCCGTGGCCGCCCCCGCCGCTCCCGCCGCCCCCGCCGCCCCCGCGCCGCCGCCTCCGGCCGCCGCCCCCGCCCAGCCGGTGCGGCTGACGAAGGTCACCCTCACGAAGGAGTCGCCGACGGTCTCGCTGACCAAGCAGGGCGGCACCTCGGGCGCGCTGCGCGTGAACCTCAACTGGGAGGTCCGCAAGCAGTTCAAGGGCTGGGCGAGCAAGCTCGGGCGGGCCGTGGCGATGCACGGCGACCTGGACCTCGACCTGTGCGCGCTGTTCGAGCTGGCCGACGGCCGCAAGGGCGTCGTCCAGGCCCTCGGCAACGCCTTCGGGTCCCTGCAGCAGCCGCCGTACATCCTCCTGGACGGCGACGACCGCACCGGCGCGGTGGCGACCGGCGAGAACCTCACCGTCAACCTCGACCACGCGCAGGACTTCCGCCGCATGGTCATCTTCGTGACCATCTACGAGGGCGCCCGCAGCTTCGCCGACCTGAACGCGACGGTCACGCTCACCCCGCAGCACGGGGCGCCGATCGACTTCTCCCTGGACGAGTGCACGGTCCCGTCGACGGTGTGCGCGCTCGCGCTCATCACCAACCAGGGCGGCGAGCTCGTCGTCCAGCGCGAGGCCCGCTACCTGGTGCCCGAGCGCGGTGTGAGCCCCCAGCGCACCATCGACTACGCCTACGGCTGGGGCATGAACTGGACGCCCGGCAGGAAGTGACCGCCCCCGGCGCCCACGCAGGGCTCCGCCGGGGAACCGGTCACGCCCGGGAGTCGGGAGCCGTTTCCGGGTACGTCGTCCCCGGGGCGGCCTCCGCGGCCCCGGGACGGGCGTACGTACGCCCCTTCCACGCCGCGCCCCGGCCGCGGTGGTGCCGCACCGCGGAGTCCACGGTCATCAGCAGGTACAGGAGTCCGCTGACGGGCAGCGTCAGCGCGAGCCACAGCAGCTGGCGGTAGTAGCGCACCATCGGCACGAACGTGGCCGTCATGACGAGCCAGCCGAGGCCGCCCAGGAGCGCGGCGGCCCCGTGCCCCGTGGCCAGGCCCGCGGCCAGGGCGGCGGGCGGCACCAGGTAGACCACCACGAGGCCCGCCACCGTCCCGGCGAGCAGCGCCGGGTTGTGCCGGAGCTGCGAGTAGGCGCTGCGGGCCACCATCCGCCACAGGTCCGCCAGGCGGGGGTAGGGGCGGACGCTGTCGACGCGGTCGGCGAGCCCCAGCCAGATGTGCCCGCCGGCGCGCTTGACCGCCTTCGCCAGGGCCACGTCGTCGATCACCGCGTGCCGGATCGCGTCCGGCACGCGCGCCCGCCCGGCCGCCTCCGCGCGCAGCAGCACGCAGCCCCCGGCCGCGGCGGCCGTCCGCCCGCCCTCGCGCGCGATCCACCGGAACGGGTACAGCTTCGCGAAGAAGTACACGAACGCCGGGACCACCAGGCGCTCCCAGGTGCTGGCCACGCGCAGCCGCGCCATCTGCGAGACGAGGTCGTAGCCGCCGGTCTCGGCGGCGGCCACCAGCTCCCGCAGGCTGTCGGCCGCGTGCGCGATGTCCGCGTCGGTGAGCAGCAGGTACTCGGGCTCGCGCGCGCGGGCCAGGCCGATGCCGTGCCGCACCGCCCACAGCTTGCCCGTCCAGCCGGCCGCCGGCTCGCCCGGCGAGGTGACCGTCAGCGGCAGGCCCCCGTACCGCTCGGCCAGAGCGCGCGCGAGCTGCCCGGTGCCGTCGGCGCTGCCGTCGTCGACGAGGAACACCTCGGCCCGACCGGGGTAGTCCTGTGCGAGCAGCGACGGCAGGCTGTCGGGCAGCACCGCCGCCTCGTCCCGCGCGGGCACCACGACGGCCACCGACGGCCACCGCTCCGGGTCCCGGCGCGGCGGCAGACGCAGGTCCGTGCGCCAGAAGAAGCCCTGTCCGACCAGCAGCCACAGCCACGCGGCGAGCGAGGCGGCGGCGGTCCACGCAACGGCACTCATCCGCCGCAGTCTGCCCCACCGCGCCCGGGTCGTGCGGCTCATCGTCTAAGGTGACCGGGTGAAGATCGCGCTCATGGACTCCGGAATCGGACTGCTCGCCGCCGCCGCGGCGGTACGACGCCTGGTGCCCGAGGCCGAGCTCGTCCTCTCCTCGGACCCGGACGGCATGCCCTGGGGCCCCCGCGACACGGCGGACCTCACGGAGCGGTCCCTCGCGGTCGCCGGGGCGGCCGCGGCACACCGCCCGGACGCCCTGATCGTCGCCTGCAACACCGCGTCCGTGCACACGCTGCCCGCGCTGCGCGCCCGCTTCGAGCCGGACCTGCCCGTCATCGGCACCGTCCCCGCGATCAAGCCCGCAGCGGCCGGCGGCGGACCGATCGCCATCTGGGCCACGCCCGCCACCACCGGCAGCCCCTACCAGCGCGGCCTCATCGCGGAGTTCGCGGGCGGCGTCGAGGTCACCGAGGTGCCCTGCTGGGGCCTGGCCGACGCCGTGCAGGCGGCCGACGAGGACGCCGTCGCGCGCGCCGTCGCCGCCGCCGCCGCGCTCACCCCGCCCGACGTACGGGCCGTCGTCCTCGGCTGCACCCACTACGAGCTCGTCGCCGAGCGCATCCGCGCCGCCGTCCAGCAGCCCGGGCTGCCGCCGCTCGTCCTGCACGGCTCGGCCGGCGCGGTCGCCGCCCAGGCGCTGCGCCGGATCGGCCGGGCCGCGGGTGCGCGTACCGACACGGACGCGCCCCGGGGCGGTGTCCGGGTGCTCCTCAGCGGGCGCGAGGCCGCGCTGCCGCCCGCCGCCCTGGCGTACGCCGAGGGGCGCCTGCTCGCGGAGGGCAGCCCGGCCCTCAAGCACTGAGGCCCCGCCCGGGGCCGGTGCGCGCTGCCGGGTCCGTGCCCCGGCGCGGTCCGGCGAGGCGGGCCCGCCCGGCGTGTTCCGGCCTCGGGGCCCGGCTTCGCGCGACGCGGTGCCGATGCCGCGGAACCTGAGTAACCTCGGTTCCATGACGGACCACGCCCACGGCGACCGGGCCGCCGCCGAGGAAGAGCCCGAGATCTGGACTGGACGCGCGTCGAACCGCGTCCAGTGGCTGCTGGCCTGTGCCGGTGCCGCCTGCCTCGCGCTGGGGATCAACCTGGCCGTGGAGTCGCTGTGGCCCTCCGGCATCCTGCCGCTGGTCATGTCCGTCGTCGGCTGCATCGCGGTCGGCCTGCTCGTCCTGTTCGGCACGCTGGCCTTCGTGCACGTCGCCGTGAAGGTCGACCGGGAGTGCCTGGAGGTGCGCTGCGGCCACATCGGCCTGCCGCGCCGCCGCATCCCGCTCTCGCACGTCGTCGACGCCGCCTTCGCCCCGCTCGTCACGCCCCGGCACTGGGGCGGCTGGGGGTACCGCTGGCGGCCGGAGCAGGGCACCGCCGTGATCGTGCGCCGCGGCGAGGGCGTCGTCCTGCGGCTCGGCGACGGCCACACGTTCACGGTCACCGTGGACAACGCGGAGAGCGCGGTCCGCGTCATCCGGGACCGTCTGCGGCTGATGCGCCCGTCGTCGTCTGGTTGAGCAGTCGTCATCTGCCTGAGCGGTACGGGCGCCGCTCGGGGCCGGGCCACCGGGCTTGCCCGGGCGTGCCTTCCCCGGGTGAGGGACTTTCCGGAAGCCCTGCGTAGCCCTCCGCGCCTCCGAGAGCTCTCCACGCCTCCGCCGGGAGCCCTTCACGCCTCCAGGAGCCCTCCGCGCCTCCGCCGGGAGCCCTTCACGCGCCCGGGAGCCCTCCACGCGAGGGCCACCTCACGGCACCGGTGCGCCGCGTCTGCCCGTCCCGTCCTCCAGCGGCCGCGCCGTCGCGATGCCCGCGAGCAGGGCCGCGCCCGCGGTCACCGAGGTCGCGCTCAGCGCGTTGCCGAGCGCGGCCAGGGCGGCGACCGCCGTCAGGGCCGCACCCGCTGTCAGGACGACCTGGGTGGAGCGCGGCGAGTGCCACAGCGCGAACAGCAGCCACGCGAAGGCCGCCGCGAGCAGCGCCACCCCGACGACGCCCTGCTCGGCCGCCTGCTGGAGCAGCGCCGAGTGCGGTTTGCCGTCCGCGGGGACACCGTGGGTGACCGCCGGGGAGGCGTCGCCGAACCGCCCCGGCCCCACCCCGAACGCGGGATGCGCGGCCGCCAGGTCCTCCGCGTCCCGCCACACCTCGACCCGGTGCGCCCCGAGCCGGTCCTCCAGGGGCGCGGTCACCGCTCGCGGGAGGGCGTCGTCGGCGACGGCCCAGGACGCCGCGCCCACCAGGACGGCGGCGAGCGCGCAGCCCGCCAGCCCCGCGGCCCGGTGCCCGCCCGGCGCCGCCGCGAGCGAGCACAGCACGATCACGGCGCACCCCACGAGGCCCGCCGCCGAGCCGAGCAGCGCCGCGACCCCGACGACGCCGAGGGCGGCCAGACGCAGGCAGAGCCGGAGCGCCGGCGCGGGCGCCGCCCAGGCCGCGCAGCAGACCGCGCCGGCCGACAGGCACAGCAGCGCCGCGGTGGCGCCGACGGGGCCGAGCGGTGCGGGGCCCGCCGCCGGGTGTGGTCCCGCCACGGCGAGGACCACGCCCGCGAGCGCCCCGGCGCACGGCGCGGCCACCGGGAGCAGTGCCCCCGCGATGCGCCCGCCCGCGTACCCGGCGGCGACGGCGAGGACCGCGAGCAGCACCCCGTCCGGGCGTCCGCCGCCGAGCGCCGAAGTGACCAGCGCCCACGCCGCGCAGACCGCGAGCAGCGCCAAGCCGCTCGCGTCCGCCACCGCGTGCCGCTCCTCGGCCCGCCCGGCCGCCGCCACCGCCCCCGTCGGCCCCAACCCGCCCCCCTGATCCGTCCCCACGGGCCCCCGGCGCGGCGCGATCGGGCCGCGCGGCAGGGGCTGGGCACACCGTAGCGGCTGGTGCCCCTGGTTGTGGACATCGTGCGCAGAAACGATCTGGCAGATGTGTGGAACGGGCACTTCGGCCTCCTCCCGGAGGGCGCCGACCGCGGTGTCCGGCCCTGGTGACGGGCCGTAGACTCCCCGGGTGACCGCCAGCACCGCTCCCACCGAGACGCCGGAGCAGACACCGCCGCCCGCCGCACCGGAAACCCGCGCGGAGCGCCTCCGGCGACGGCTGCTCCCGGCCGCGGGCGCGGTCCTCTCGGGCGTCCTGCTCTACCTCGGCTTCGCGCCGCGCGAGCTGTGGTGGCTCGCGCCCTTCGCGTTCGCGCTGCTCGGCCTCGTCCTGCACGGCCGCCGGCCCCGCTCCGGGTTCGCCCTCGGCCTGCTCATGGGGCTCGGCTACTTCCTGCCGCTGCTGTCGTGGACGGGCGTCGACGTGGGGCCGCTGCCGTGGCTGGCCCTGTCCGTCGCCGAGGCGCTGTTCCTCGGCCTCGCGGGCCTGGGCATCGCCCGGGTGTCACGCCTGCCGGTGTGGCCGGTGTGGGCCTCGGGGGTGTGGCTCCTGCTCGAGGCGGCCCGGGCGCGCTTCCCGTTCGAGGGCTTCCCCTGGGGCAAGGTCGCCTTCGGCCAGCCCACCGGGGCGTTCCTGCCGCTGGCCGCGCTCGGCGGCACCCCCCTGCTGGGCTTCGCGGTCGTCCTGAGCGGCTTCGGGCTCGCCGACGTCGTGCGCCGCCTCGCGCGAGCGCCACGGACCCGGGACCGCGCCCTGGTCACCGCCGCCGTGCTCACCGTCGCGCCTGTCGCCGCCGGAGCGGCGGCGACGCCGCTGGTGTCCACGGAGGCCGAGCACGGCACCGCCACGGTCGCCGTGATCCAGGGCAACGTGCCCCGCATGGGCCTGGACTTCAACGCCCAGCGCCGGGCCGTGCTCGACCACCACGTGCGCGAGACCCTGCGCCTGGCCGACAGGGTCGAGCGGGGCGAGGTCCGCCGGCCCGACCTGGTCCTGTGGCCGGAGAACTCCTCCGACATCGACCCGTACACCAACGCCGACGCGTACACCGAGATCGAGAAGGCGGTGAAGGCCGTCGGCGCCCCCGTCTCCGTCGGCGCCGTCGTCGAGGCCGAGGACGGCAAGCCCCGCAACCGGCAGATCCTCTGGGACCCGGAGAAGGGCCCCGGCGCCTTCTACGACAAGCGGCACCTCCAGCCGTTCGGCGAGTACATGCCCTACCGCGGCTTCTTCCGCCTCTTCAGCTCCGACGTCGACCGCGCCGGAGTCTTCGAACCCGGTACGGAGCCCGCCGTGTTCGCCATGGCGGGCACCGGGGTGGGCCCGGTGACGTGCTACGAGGCCGCCTTCGACGACGTGGTCCGGGACCAGGTGAACGAGGGCGCGCAGATCCTGTCCGTGCCGAGCAACAACGCCACGTTCGAGCGCAGCCAGATGACCTACCAGCAGCTCGCCATCGACCGGGTGCGGGCCGTCGAGCACGGCCGGGCCGTCCTGGTCCCGGTCACCAGCGGCGTGAGCGCCGTGATCCGCCCCGACGGGACGGTCGCCCAGCGGACCGGGATGTTCACCGCCGAGTCGCTGGTGGCTCAGGTGCCCAAGCGCAGTTCGCGGACGCTCGCGACCCGGCTCGGGGTGTGGCCCGAGGTGCTGCTGGCAGGCCTCGGAGTGGCCGGAATCGGCTGGGCGATCGCCCGCAGGCGGGCCGTCACCGGCGGCTAGGGTGCTGATCATGGCTACTCCAGACTTCATCACGACCCTGCGCGCCGAGGTGGGCCACCACCCGCTGTGGCTGCCCGGCGTGACCGCGATCGTCTTCGACGACGAGGGCAGGGTGCTGCTCGGACGGCGTGCCGACAACGGCAAGTGGTCCGTGATCGGCGGCATCCCGGAGCCGGGGGAGCAGCCCGCCGCGTGCGCCGTGCGCGAGGTCCACGAGGAGACCGCCGTGCGGTGCGTGGCCGAGCGGGTCGTCCTCGTGGAGGCCCTGGAGCCCGTCACCTACCCCAACGGCGACGTCTGCCAGTTCATGGACGTCACCGTCCGCTGCCGGGCCGTGGGCGGCGAGCCCCGCGTCAACGACGACGAGTCGTTGGAGGTCGCCTGGTTCCCGCTGGACCGGCTGCCCGCCGAGCTGCACGAGACCGGTCTTTTCCGGATCAAGCAGGCCATGGCGGACGGCCCCACCTGGTTCGCCCGCGACACGGGCGCCCCGGAGCCCGTGGAGACCACGCCGGACAGCATGTAGCCTGCACGGACATTGAGGATGCTGTCCGCGCGGCCGCCCCGGCGCGCCGCCGAACCACGGAGGCGGGACGGGAGTTGAGCCGGAAGGCCTGCGGCGCCGCGGTGCGGGGGCTCGTCTGCGCGCTCCTGGCCTGGCCGGTCTGGCTCGTGTGGCACCTGAGCACGTACGACGCCACGAGCGTCGCCTGGTCCTGCTACGACGACGCGGGCTGCGGCAGCGACCAGCTCGCGACCCTGGCGCCGGAACTCGGCATCGCCTTGGCCGTGCTGCTCGGCCTCGCGGGCGCGCGGTTCCTGCACCGCGCGACGCCGGGCGCGGTGACCGCGTTCAGCGCCCTCGCCGCCGCCGTCGGCTGGTACGACGCGGTGGCCGACGGCCGCGTCTCGTACGGCACCCTCACGGACTACACCCTGCTCGCGCCCGTCGGCCGGCACACCGTGACGGCCTGGCTCGTCTTCCTGTGGTCGGTGGCGGCCGCGGGCGCGCTGGCCGCGGTGTGGGGCGGCGCCGTCAGCCTCCGCAGGACCGCCGCGCTGCGCCGGGCGCGCGCCGGGTTCACCACGGCCGCGGCTCGTCTGGAGGGCTGGCGGCCGGTGCGCGGCAGGCGCGGCGAGGTCACCGTCGTCTTCCACGACCGGCGCGGCGCCCGCCACGCGGTGCCGGTCGTCGTGGACCGCGCGGCCCTCGGCCGGCCCGTCCTCGCGGTGTACGACCCCGAGCGCCCGGCCGACCCCGGGCGCACCCGGGTGGCCATCCCCCGGCAGCGGCGGCGCCCGTCCGCGAGGCCGGGGCCGCCGCCCCGGACCCGGGCCCCGGGCCGGTCCGCGCCGCCGCGCGCCGACCAGTAGCCTGAGGGCACGATGAACCGTTTGAGCACGTCATGGGGCACGTACGACCTCACACGCTTTCCCGAGGACCCGCGCGATCAGCTACGGGCCTGGTCCGCGGCCGACGCCTACCTGCTGCGGCACCTCGCGGGGGAGGAGGGCGGCGACCCCGTCGCCCTGGACGGCACCGTGGCCGTCGTCGGCGACCGGTGGGGCGCGCTGACCACCGCCCTCGCCGCGCACCGGCCCGTGCAGATCACCGACTCCTTCCTCACCCGGCAGGCGACCCTCGCCAACCTGGAGCGTGCCGGGCACGAGCCGGACCCGGCCCGGCTGCTCACCACGCGGGACACCCCGCCCGAGCGCGTCGACGTGCTGCTGGTCCGCGTGCCCAAGAGCCTCGCCCTCCTGGAGGACCAGCTCCGCCGCGTCGCCCCGGCCGTGCACGCGGGCACCGCGGTCCTCGGCACCGGCATGGTCACCGAGATCCACACCTCGACCCTCGACCTCTTCGAGCGGATCATCGGCCCCACCCGCACCTCACTGGCCCGGCAGAAGGCCCGCCTGATCCTCACCACGCCCGACCCGGAGCGCACCCGCGAGCCCAGCCCCTGGCCGCGCAGGTACGTGCTGCCCGCCGACTCCGGCGCGGGCGCGGGCCTGACCGCCGTGAACCACGCGGGCATCTTCTGCGCCGACCGCCTCGACATCGGCACGCGGTTCCTCCTCCAGCACCTGCCGGACAGCCACGGCCCCGCCCACGTCGTCGACCTGGGCTGCGGCAACGGCGTGCTCGGCACGGCCGCCGCGGTCGCCAACCCCGAGGCCCGCGTCACCTTCGTCGACGAGTCGTACCAGGCCGTCGCCTCGGCCGAGGCCACCCTGCGGGCCAACGCCGCCACCGCCGAGGCACAGTTCCTGGCCGGGGACGCGCTCACGGCGGTGCCCGCCGCGTCCGTGGACCTCGTCCTGAACAACCCGCCCTTCCACAGCCACCAGGCGACGACCGACGCGACGGCCCAGCGCATGTTCCGCGGCGCCCGGGCCGCGCTGCGCCCCGGCGGTGAGCTGTGGGTCGTCGGCAACCGCCACCTCGGCTACCACGTACGCCTCAAGCGGCTCTTCGGCAACGTCGAGGTCGCCGCCAGCAACCGCAAGTTCGTGATCCTGCGGGCGGTCCGGCGGCGATGACCGACGCGCTGTTCCCGCGCGAGCGCGCCGAGGTGGCCCCGGGCGCCGTCCACGTGCCCGGTTGGCTCGGCCCCGACCGCCAGCGGGAACTCCTCGACGCCTGCCGCGTCTGGGCGCGCCCGCCCGCGGGGCTGCGCACCGTGCGCCTGCCCGGCGGCGGCACGATGACCGCGCGCCAGATGTGCCTCGGCCTCCACTGGTACCCGTACGGCTACGCGCGCACCGTCGTCGACGGCGACGGCGTGCCGGTGAAGCCGCTGCCCGCGTGGCTCGCGCGACTGGCCCGCGACGCCGTGCGGGACGCGTACGGCCCGTACGGCACCGGCGCGGACACCGGCGGGACGCACGAGGGCGGTCGCGCCTCCGGCCGTGACGACGGCGACCACGACGTCGCGGACAACGGCGACTACGACATCGCGCTGATCAACTACTACGACAGCGACGCCCGGATGGGCATGCACCGCGACAGCGACGAGAGGTCGCCCGCGCCGGTGGTCTCGCTCAGCATCGGCGACGCGTGCGTCTTCCGGTTCGGCAACACCGAGACGCGCTCGCGCCCGTACACGGACGTCGAACTGCACAGTGGCGACCTGATGGTGTTCGGCGGCCCCTCGCGCCTCGCGTACCACGGCGTCCCGCGGGTCCACGCGGGTACGGCCCCGCCCGAACTCGGTGTGACGGGGCGGCTCAACATCACGCTGCGGGTGAGCGGGCTGGACTGACGGCCCGCGGCCCGCTCACCGGTCGGCCGTCGCGCGCGTGCCCTCGACGAGGTCGCGGAGCTGGGCGCGGGCGGTGGTTCCGGTTCGGGGAGCTTGCTCCGGCCCGGAAACCGACGCCCTGACCGCGGAGGCCGGGGCGCACCGAACAGGCAGGCGACGGAGCCCCCACCGTTCTGGCCGGCCGGCCCGCAGGCTACGACGACCTGCCCGACCTGCCCTACACCCACCGGTTCCTGAACGAGACCATGCGCCTGCACCCCGCGGGCTGGATGACGTCCCGGTCCCTGAGCCGCCCGGCCGAACTCGCCGGACTCGGCCTGCCCGCCGGCGCGTCCCTGATCATCAGCCCGCCCGCCGTACAGCACCGTCCCGACGTCTTTCCCGTCCCCGACCGCTTCGACCCGGACCGCTGGGACCACGAGCGCACCCCACCGCCGCCGCGCGGCGCGTTCCTTCCCTTCGGAGTCGGTCCCCGCCCGCCGCATCGGCCTCCGGGTCACCGCCCGCGGACGGGAAGGCCATCGGGCTTGACCCGGCCGGTGCGCGGACGCGCTACGCGTCGTGGAACACCAGCCCGAGCGCCCGGCGCAGGCCCGAGTGGACCGTGCTCACGCCGTGCCGGACCGGGGCGGCCGACCAGCCGCGGGCGGAGCGCACCGGGCGGTCGCGGGTGGTGAACACCAGGCCGTGGCCCTGCGGCAGCACGGTGACGGTGCCCCGGGACTGGGCCCGCGGCCGCTGCTCGACGAGCAGGAACTCGCCGCCGGTGTAGTCGGCGCCGTGGACGTCGAGGCCGATGACGACCTGAAGGGGGAAGACGAGGTCGCCGAAGACGTCGCGGTGCAGCGCGTTCCAGTCGCCGCTCTCGTAGCGCAGCAGGATCTGCGAGGACTTGGTCTGGCCCGCGGCGTGGCACCGCTCGACCCAGGCGTCGAGAGTGTCCGGCCAGGGGGCGGGGCGGCCGAGCCGGGCGGCCCACTCCCGGGCGATGGGCAGCAGCCGGGGGTAGAGCGCGGCCCGCAGTTCGGCGACCGGCGCCGGCAGGTCGTGGCCGAAGTAGCGGTACCGTCCCGATCCGAAGCGGTGCCGGGCCATGTCGACGGTGGTCCGGAACAGGCCGTCGTCCTCGTACAGCGCGGCGATGCGCCGGCACTCCGCGGGGGTGAGCAGCGCGGACGTCAGGGCGCAGCCGTCGGCGTCAAGCCCGGCGGCGACGCCGCGCCAGTCCACGGCGCCGACCCGGGCGGCGGGACCGTCCGCCGTACGCGCTCCACCGCCACCGGCGGCCGTACGCGCTCCACCACCGGGCCCGGCCGTGGACTCCGCGCTCCCGGGGGCGCCGGGGCGGGCGGCCGGGGCGCGGGTCACGCCGCCTCCAGGTCCAGGAGGCGGCGCTTGCGGTCCAGGCCGCCCGCGTACCCCGTCAGCGACCCGTCCGCGCCGATCACCCGGTGGCACGGGCGCACCACGAGGACCGGGTTGCGGCCGATGGCGGTGCCGAGGGCCCGGACGGCGGCGCGGGACAGGCCGAGCCGGGCGGCGAGGGCTCCGTACGTGGTCGTGGTGCCGTACGGCACGGAGTCGAGGGCGGCCCAGACCCGGCGCTGGAAGTCCGTACCGGCGCCGGGGGCGTACTCGACGTCGAACCGCGTCAGCGTGCCCGCGAAGTACGCGCGCAACTGCCCGGCGATCCCGGCGAACGCCGCGTCGTCGCGGATCCAGCCGTCCTGGACGACCGCGCCGCCCTTCTGCCCGGGCACGGACAGGGACACGAGCGCCGTACCGCCCTTGGCGGTGGCCGAGGCCTCGCCGACGAGCAGCAGCTCGCCCAGTGGGCTGTCGAGGGTGGTGTGGACGGTCATCCTTCGCCTCTTTCGCTTCCTCTGCTTCCCTTGCTTCCTCTTGATCAGTCTGCGTCGCGCGCGGGCACGCGGCTGGCGGTTTTCGGACAGGGCGCTGACGCCGTCCCGGCGCCCGGACAGCCCCCGCGTACGGCGCGCGGCCGACGAGGCCCGCCCGGGCCGCGGTCACGGCGGGCGCAGGGGCCGCTCCGGTTCACGCGGGACCCGCGCGTGCGCGCCATAGGGGCCGGGCCGGCGGCGAGAAGTCGTCGGACACGCGTGCGCCCGTGGATAACCGGCCCCTCCGGCCGGTAATGATCACCTGGGGAATGGTCAGAGGGGCAGCTCGTTTCTAGCCTTGTGCCGACCGAAGGGTGGGGATGATGGACGTACCGAACGTCGTCGGGGACTGGCAGGACTACCGGTCCACGGAGTTGTCGGGGCTGCGCGTGCGCGTGCACGGCCTCAAGCGGGCCGTGCCCAGGCGGGGGCGGGACGAGGACGCCAAGGGCCTGACCTACGTCGCCTTCGACGTCACCTTCGAGAACCGCGGCCGCGCGTTCGTCACCATCGACCTGCACGACCATCCATGGCACTACGACGTGCGCGTGGGCCGGGACGGGCACGGCGCGTTCGTCGACGAGTACGGCTCGGTGGTGATCCGGGACTTCAACCTCTATCCGCAGCGGCGGGTCACGGCCACGCTGTACGCGGCGGCGCCGGTCGCCAAGCTCAACCAGGTGGACGTCCAGATCAGCCCGCGCATCGACGGCGAACCGTCGTTCGGCTACGTCTGGGTCGGCGGCCTCGGCGTGCACGAGGCGTCGACGCGGGTGGGGGCCCGGGCGTCGACGGCGAAGGCGGGGGTGGCCAGCGAGGTGGAGCGGTTCCTGCAGGAGAACGCGCCGGGGGAGTGAGGGGCTTTTCCGGGGGCGAGGGGCCTTTTCGGGGGTGAGGGGCAACCGGGAGTGAGGCATCCACCGGAGCCCTGCCCGGGCCCCGGCACGGGTCTCCTGCCTCCGCCCGGGCCTTGCCGGCGGGCATGCCGGTGAGGCCCCGCGCGCGGCCAGGCCCCGAGTCCGGCGGGGGGCCGTGAGCGGTTCCGGCCCCGTGTGGGGCGCGGCCCCCGGGCGCCCAGGCCCTACGTGCGGTGCGGGCCCGGTGTGAGGTGCGTCCCGGTTCTTGTGCAACTAGTTGCACAAAGGTGCGGGCTGCCCTACAACTGACCTGACGCCGCGCGGTCGCGCACCCGCGCACCCGCCTACGAAAGAGGCCGCATGGACTCCCCGAGCCGCTACCCGCACCTGCTGAGCCCGCTCGACCTGGGCTTCACCACGCTGCCCAACCGGGTCCTGATGGGCTCCATGCACGTGGGCCTCGAAGAGGCGCCCGACGGGTTCGCGCGCATGGCCGAGTTCTACGCGACCCGGGCCCGCGGCGGCGTCGGCCTCATCGTCACCGGCGGCATCGCGCCGAACGAGGAGGGCCGCCCCTGGGAGGGCGGCGCGAAGCTCACCACCGAGGCGGAGGCCGAGCGGCACGCGCCCGTCACCGCCGCCGTGCACCGCGAGGGCGGGAAGATCGCGATGCAGATCCTGCACTTCGGACGGTACGCCTACCACCCGGACCTGGTCGCGCCGAGCGCGCTCCAGGCGCCGATCAGCCCGCACCGGCCGCGCGCCCTGGAGGACGACGAGGTGGAGCGGACCGTCGAGGACTTCGTCCGCGCCGCCGTCCTCGCCCGGTCCGCGGGCTACGACGGCGTCGAGATCATGGGCTCCGAGGGCTATCTGATCAACGAGTTCGTCGCCGCCCCGACCAACCGCCGCACCGACCGCTGGGGCGGCTCGTACGAGAACCGCATCCGCTTCCCCGTCGAGATCGTGCGCCGCACCCGCGAGCGCCTCGGGGACGACTTCATCATCGTCTACCGCCTGTCCATGCTGGACCTCGTGCCCGGCGGCTCCACGCTCGACGAGGTCGTCCACCTCGCCCGGGAGATCGAGGCCGCGGGCGCGACGATCATCAACACCGGCATCGGCTGGCACGAGGCCCGCGTGCCCACCATCGCCGCGCCCGTGCCGCGCGGCGCCTTCGCCTTCGTCACCAAGAAGCTCATGGGGCAGGTCTCCGTACCGCTGGTGACCACCAACCGCATCAACACCCCGGAGATCGCCGAGCAGTTGCTCGCCGAGGGCGCCGCCGACATGGTCTCCCTCGCCCGCCCGCTCCTCGCCGACCCGGACTTCGTCGCCAAGGCCGCCCAGGGGCAGCCGGACACCATCAACACCTGCATCGGCTGCAACCAGGCCTGCCTCGACCACACCTTCAACCTCCAGATCACCTCCTGCCTGGTCAACCCGCGCGCCTGCCACGAGACCGAGCTGGTCCTCAGCCCCACCCGCCGCGCCAAGCGCGTCGCCGTCGTCGGCGCGGGCCCCGCCGGACTCGCCTGCGCGGTCTCGGCCGCCGAGCGCGGCCACCACGTCACCCTGTACGACGCCGCGTCCGAGATCGGCGGCCAGCTCAACGTCGCCCGCAAGGTCCCCGGCAAGCAGGAGTTCGACGAGACGCTGCGCTACTACCGCACCCAGCTCGACCTGCGCGGCGTCGACGTACGGCTGAACACGTACGTGACGGCGGACGACCTCACCCGCGCCGGGTACGACGACGTCGTCCTGGCCACCGGTGTCACGCCCCGCGTCCCCGACATCCCGGGCGTCGACCACCCGAGCGTCGTCGGCTACCTGGACGTCCTGCGCGACGGCGCGCCCGTCGGCGACCGGGTCGCGATCATCGGCGCGGGCGGCATCGGCGTCGACGTCGCGGAGTACCTCACCGACGCCGGCGACAAGGCGGACCTCGACCCCGCGACGTACTTCAGGCACTGGGGCGTCGACACCGACTACCGGGAACGCGGCGGCCTCGCCGAGCCCGAGCGGCCGCTGCCGCCGCGCGCCGTCCACCTCGTCCAGCGCAAGCGGTCCAAGGTCGGCGCGGGCCTCGGGAAGACCACCGGCTGGATCCACCGCGCCGAGCTGCGCCACCGCGGCGTGCGGACCGTCGCGGGCGCGCAGTACGACCGCATCGACGACGAGGGCCTGCACCTCACCGTCGACGGCACCCCGCGGACCCTCCCCGTCGACACGGTCGTGCTCTGCGCCGGCCAGGAACCCCGGCGCGAGCTGTACGAGGACCTGCTCGCCGCGGGCGTGACCGCGCACCTCATCGGCGGCGCCGACGTCGCGGCCGAGCTGGACGCCAAGCGCGCCATCAAGCAGGGAACGGAACTGGCCGCCGCGCTCTGACCCCACGAGCGGCGCCGGGCGCCGCCGCGCCCGGCGTCCCTAGGATGCCCGCATGTCACTCCCGCACGCCATCCTCACCGCCCTGCTCGAGAAGCCGTCCTCGGGTCTGGAGCTGACCCGCCGCTTCGACCTGTCGATCGGCTACTTCTGGTCGGCCACGCACCAGCAGATCTACCGGGAGCTGGGGAAACTGGAGCGTGCCGGGCTGATCCGGGCCCTGCCGTCCGAGCAGGCGACCCGCGGCCAGAAGAAGCGGTACGAGGTACTGCCCGGGGGCCGCGCCGAGCTGTCCCGCTGGACCGCCGAGGGCCAGGACCCCAGGCCGATGCGCGACGCCCTGCTGCTGCGGCTGCGCGCGGCCGCCGTGGTCGGCACCGACGGCATCGGGGCGGACCTGCGGCGCCACCTGGAACTCCACCGCGACCGGCTCGCGGAGTACGAGGAGATCGAGCGCCGGGACTTCCCGCCCGGTCTCGACGCGGTCGAGGACCGGCTGCGGCACGCGGTGCTGCGGGCCGGGATCGACCTGGAGACGTTCTGGACGCGGTGGCTGACACGGACGCTGACGGAACTCTCCGGGGACCTCGGCGAGGACACCGGGGACCGTGCCGAGGGCCGCGCCGAACCCTGAGGCCAAGGGCTGCCCGGATCCGGCGGCCGGATCCCGTACGCGGCCGGGCCCCCGCGCCCTCACCCCAGGGTGGCCGCCGTCGGGTCCCAGTCCTCGGGGAGCGGCGCCGGAGGGACGGCCTGGGCGGTGAGCGCCACGAACTCCGAGCGGGCGGCGGACTCCGTGACGGCCGTCATGGTCTGCAGGACGTGGAAGGCCAGGGCCCCCGAGGCGCGGTGGGTGCTCCGGGTGCCCGGCACGATCCGGCCGTCGGCGGCGCGGATCGCGCGGGCCATGTCCAGGACGCCGAGGCCGCGGCCCTCCGTCCGCCCCCGGACGGCGAGTTCGCGCCAGTCGGCGGAGCCGTTCGGGCGCAGCCGCAGCGGGCCGCGGAAGGTGTTCGGGTCCGGCACCGCGAGCGTGCCCTCCGTGCCGACGACCTCGAAGCGGACGCGCGGCACGGCGCTGTCGAAGCTGAACGTGGAGGCGGCGCTCGCGCCCGAGGCGAACTCCAGGAGCGCGGTCACGTGCGTCGGCACGTCCACGGGGAACGACTGCCCGGCCCTCGGGCCCGAACCGACCGTGCGCCGCGCCCGCGCCCGGGCCGCCGTCGCCGCCACCCGCGACACGCTGCCGAAGAGCGCCACCAGGGCCGTCAGGTAGTACGGGCCGAGGTCGAACAGGGGCCCCGCGCCCGCCTGGTAGAGGAAGGCCGGGTCCGGGTGCCAGGACTCGGGGCCGAGGCTCTGCACCACCGTCGTCGCCGCGACCGGGGTGCCGATGTGCCCCGCCCGGATGGCCCGCAGCGCCGACTGCAGGCCCGCGCCCAGGAACGTGTCCGGTGCCCCGCCCAGCAGCAGACCGCGCTCGGAGGCGTCGGCGATGAGCTTCTCCGCCTCGGCGGGCGTCGGCGTGAGCGGCTTCTCGCCGTACACGTGCTTGCCCGCGCGCAGGGCCGCGGCGGCGACCGGCGCGTGGGCGGCGGGCACGGTGAGGTTGACGACCAGTTCGACGTCCGGCTCGGCCAGGACGGTGGCAACGTCCCCGTGCAGCGGTATGCCGTGGGCGCGGGCCGCGGCGGCCGCCCGCCCGCCGTCGAGGTCGGCGACGGCCAGCAGCCGTACGTCGGGGAAGCCGCTCAGGGTCCGCAGGTACTCGGCGCTGATGACGCCCGCCCCGACGACGGCGACGCCGACCGGACCGGTGCTCACGCCGCCCCCAGCGCGTCGAGGTAGGCGCGGCTGGCCGCCAGCTCGCCGAACAGGTCACCTGCGCACGCGTCGAACTCCACCACCCGCCAGGCGTCCGGGGCCGCCGCGAGCAGCTCGGGCACCGGCATCGTGCCGCCGCCGACCGCGACGTTCGGGTCGTCCTTCGTGCCCGGGCCGTCCTTGAGGTGCAGGGCCTGTACGCGGTCCCCGAGGCGGCCGAGCAGGGCGGGCACGTCCGCGCCGCCGACCGCCGCCCAGTAGGTGTCGACCTCCAGGAACACGTCCGGGGCGAGCGACTCGGCGAGCACGTCGAGGGCGTGCCGGCCGTCGACGCGCGGCTCCAGCTCCCACCAGTGGTTGTGGTAGCCGAGCCGGAGGCCGTGCCGGGCGGCCGTACCGGCCAGGGAGTTGAGGCGCTCGGCGGTCCGGGCGAGCCCGTCGCGGGTTTCGAAGTCCTCCCGCGGGAAGCCCGCGGGGATCACGGCGAGGGTGGTGCCGAGCCGCGCGACCGCGTCGAGGGCGGCGTCCGGGTCCGCCCCGAGCGCCTGCCCGACGTGCGCGCCCGACACGGCGAGGCCGAGGCCGTCGGCGATCCGCCGGAGCCCCGCCGGGTCGTCGTCCACGTCGAACGCCTCCACCGCGCCGTACCCCATCGCCGCGAGGCGCTCCAGGGTCCCGGCACGGTCGGCCGCGAACGAGGCGCGCACGGAGTACAACTGGACGCTGAGCGGTCGTGACATGGCGGCCCTCCCGGTCGGCTGGGAGGACGCTATGGCGCGCGGGCGGGGCGGACAAGAGGGCCGTCACGGGCCCCGGCCCGCGAGGGTCCCGTACGCGCCGCCGCCGTCCCGCGGGCGGCGGGACGGCGGCAGCCGGAGGGGCCGGGGGCTCACGCCCCGGTCCGGTGCGACGGGGGCCGGTCCCCGAGAACCGGCCGGGTGGAGGGGAAGGGGAGCCGGACTGGCTGTCCGGTCCGGGGACGACGGGGTCAGAAGTGGCTGCGGACGGTTCGGCGGCGCAGGTACCACACGCCGCCGCCCACGGCCGCCGCCACCAGGGAGCCGCCCACGGCGAGCGTCACCGTGCCGTAGCTCTCGACCGCGCCGCCGAGGCCGCCGCGCACACCGCGCGCGGGGGCCGTCGTGGACGAGGTCGTCGGCGCGACCGTCGGTGTCGTCGGTGCCGTCGGTGTGGGTGGCGCGCCGCCGACCGTCACGGCCTGCGAGCCCGCCGTCGTACCGTTGGCGCAGATGACCACGACCGTATGGGTGCCCGGCGCCACGTTCTGCCAGGAGGCGTTGCCGCCCGTCAGGGCCGCCTGCCGCCCCTGGGAGAAGTTGGCGACGCCGTCGCTGAGCAGCGAGGCCTCCCCGGTGGAGCAGACGGTCGTGGTGGCCCGCACGGTGGTGCCGTCCACGGACACGCTGATCCCCTGGGCGGCGAGCGCCGAGGGGGCGCTCAGGGCCAGCGGCAGCGCTATGGCGGCGACGGTCAGGCCGGAGCGAAGGGATATCTGGGTCGTACGCATGAATCAGCCCTCCGGCGGCACGGGGGGCGGTACGTCCCATGCGCCGCCGCGATCGGGAAACACCCGTGCTACCTGACGACGAGCCAACGTGCCCCGGGACCCCACCGCATGCGGACCGCCTCCGGGCAGGTGACGGCGTCCTTCGTCCGGCCGACAGCGGCCCGCCGGCGCGCCGGTCCGCCGCCCACGGTCGGTGTCACCACGACGGGCCCGCCTGGAGCAGGTGGTCGCGGACGAGGCGCACGTGCGGGTTGTCCGGCGTGCCCGGGCGCTGCGCCAGGTAACCGGTGTTGATCGGCGGGTCCTCGGGCAGCAGCAGCGGCACCAGCGCCCCGGACGCCAGCTCGTCCAGGCACAGGTAGCGCGGCAGCACGGTGATGCCCGCCCCGGCCGCCACCGCGGCGCGCACGCCGCGCAGGTCCGGCACCGTCAGCGCGGGCCGGGCGGTGAGGCGCTCGCCGAAGACGTGCCACCAGTAGCGGCGGGCGATCGGCAGGTCGTCGGCGTACGCGACGAGCGGCGCCCCGCGCAGCGCGGCGGCACCGTCCGCCGCGACCCGGTCAGGGCCGATCCGCTCCGCCCAGGCGGGGGAGGCGACCAGCACGAACTCCTCGTCGGCCAAGGGCACCGCGCTGAGCGTGCGGCCGCGCAGCCGCATCGTGGAGATCACCAGGTCGAAGCGGCCGCCGCGGAGCCCGTCGAGGAGCTCGTCGGTCAGGCCCAGGGTGACCCGCAGCCGCACCCCTCGCTCGGTCAGCGGGGCCAGCGCGGGCAGCGCCCGCGTGCACAGCAGCTCGGCCGGGCCCGCCAGGTGCACCGGGTCCGGCGCCTTGGCGGGGGCGAGCGGGCCCCGGTCGGCCACCGCGGCGAGTGCGTCCAGCGGGCCCGCCACCTGCGAGGCCAGCTCGTCGGCGACCGACGTGGGCACGGCGCCGCGCGGCCGCCGCTCGAACAGCTCCCGGCCGAGCTGCTGCTCCAGGGAGCGGACCTGCGTCGTGACCGTCGGCTGCGACAGGCCGAGCAGCCGCGCCGCCGCCGTGAACGAGCCGGACCGGTGCACCGCGAGGAAGGTGCGCAGCAAGGACAGGTCGAGGGGCGGGCGGGGCGGCGGCTGCGTGACCGGCTCGGGCTCGGAGGCGCTGCCGGTACGGCGCGACGGTGTGCCATCGGAATCCCTATGGGGCATGCCGGAGATCCTATTGGCTTCCTATGGGAAGCGCGGTCTACCGTCGAGCGCGTGACGTCCTGACATTTCGAACGCAGAACGTCAGAGGCTCTCGCGGCAGGCCTTGTGCGGCACGCGCGAAGCCGGAGCCTCACTGTCACGCAGGGCGTTCGTGAAGGAACCGCCGCCGCAGCGCAGCACCCGAGGAGAGGACCGGCCGGACATGGTGAATCCGACATGGTGAATGCGCCAATGGTGAACGCGACATGGTGAAGGCGGCTGCCGCCGACCGTCTCCCCGAGGTGCTCGACGCGACGTACGCCTGCCTGAGCAGGTACGGCGTCCGGCGGACCACGATGGACGACATCGCGCGCGAGATGGGGGTGTCCCGCTCGGCTGTCTACCAGTACGTACGCGGCAAGGACGACGCGGTCCGCCGCCTCGCGCGGCGGCTGCACGACCGCGCCCTGGAGCGGGCCGAGGCCGCCGCCGTCCGCGCCGCGCCGCCCGCCGAGCGCGTGCACGGCATCCTGGCCGCGAAGCTGGACCTGGTCCTCGACCTCACCGGCCGCTCCCCGCACACCGTCGAGCTCCTCGACCCGAACGCTCGCCTGTCCGGCGACATCTGCAACGCCTTCACGGCCCGGCTGCGGACCCTCCTCGCGGAGCAGTTCGCGGCGGCGGGCCTCGGCGACCGCGACGGCGGGCCACCCGGTGCCCCGGCACACCGCGACGGCGGGCCCCCGCCGTCCGCTGACCCGGCAAACACGGCGGCCACCGACACCGACGTCCTGACCCCCACCCGGGCCGCCGACATCTGCCTCGCCCTGGTCATCGGCCTCGAAACCGCGCCCGACGCGGCCCGCCTGCTGCGGCCCGCCACGGACGCCCTGCTCACGGGGCTGCTGCCCCGCCCCACCCCACCGTCCCGCACTTAGTGGAGGACCCCATGAACCACCCCGCCCCCGCCCCCGTGACCGACTCCGCCGAGGCCGCCGCGCTCGTCGACCGCCTGCGCGCGACCTTCCGCACCGGCCGGACCCGGCCCCTCGACTGGCGCACGCGCCAGCTCACCCGGTTGCGCACGCTGCTCACCGAGCACCGCGAGGACCTCGCCGACGCGCTCCACGCGGACCTCGGCAAGCCCCGCGCCGAGGCCTACCGCTCCGAGATCGACTTCTCGGTCCGGGAGATCGACCACACCCTGGAGCACCTGGAGGAGTGGCTGCGCCCGCAGGCCGTCGACGTCAGCGCCACCTTCGGCCCGGCGGCCGGAGCCGGTACGCAGTACGACCCGCTCGGCGTCGTCCTCGTCATCGCCCCCTGGAACTACCCCGCCCAGCTCCTCCTCGTGCCCGTCGCGGGCGCGCTCGCGGCAGGCAACGCGGTCGTCGCCAAGCCCAGCGAGCTGGCCCCCGCCACCTCCGCGCTGGTCGCCGAGCTGCTGCCGCGCTACCTGGACACCGACGCCGTGGCCGTCGTCGAGGGCGGCGTACCCGAGACCACGGCGCTGCTCGCCCAGCGCTTCGATCACATCTTCTACACCGGCAACGGCACCGTCGGCCGCATCGTGATGCGCGCCGCCGCCGAGCACCTGACGCCGGTCACGCTCGAACTGGGCGGCAAGTCACCGGCGTTCGTGGACGCGGGCCTCGACGGCGCCGCCCTCACCGAGACCGCCCGGCGCCTGGCCCGCGCCAAGTTCGCCAACGCGGGCCAGACCTGCGTCGCCCCCGACTACGTCCTCACCGACCCGGCCACCGCCCGCGCCCTGGAGGACGCCCTGGCCCGGGCGGTGGAGGAGCTCTTCGGCCCGGACCCGGCGGCCTCCGAGGCGTACGGGCGCATCGTCAACGAGCGGCACTTCGACCGCCTCTCGGCCCTGCTCGACTCCGGCCGCCTCGTCACCGGCGGGCGCACGGACCGGGCCGCGAAGTACATCGCGCCGACCGTCCTCGCCGACGTGAAGCCCGACGAGCCCGTGATGCGCGAGGAGATCTTCGGCCCCGTCCTGCCGATCGTCGAGGTCGACGGCCTGGACGAGGCGATCGCGTTCATCAACGACCGGGACAAGCCGCTGGCCCTGTACGCCTTCACGGACTCGGCGGCCACCCGCGAGCGCATCGCCGCGGAGACGTCCTCGGGCGGCCTGGGCTTCGGCCTGCCGATGGCCCATCTCGGGGTGCCCGAGCTGCCGTTCGGCGGCGTCGGCGAGAGCGGCATGGGCGCCTACCACGGCCCCCACTCGATCGCCGTCTTCAGCCACCGCAAGGCCCGCCTGGACGTGCCGCTCGGAGCCTGAGCCCTCCCGGTCCCGGCCCGGCCCGCCTACCGCCCGGTCAGCGCCCGTCGGGCGGCGACGGCACCAGCCCGTCGGCAACCAGCCCGGCGTACACGGCCTGCCCGAGGGACTCGACGGCCGACCGCGGCCGCACCATCACTGTGAACTCCTTGATGAGGCCCGCCTCGTCGACGTGCAGCAGATCGATCCCGTGGATCTCCTTGCCGCCGACACCCGCCCGGAACAGGAGAACCGCCGACGGGGCCTCGGCCCCGTCGGCGCTCGTCCCGGCCGTGCCCTCGAACGATCCGACGTACCGGAAGTCCTCGAAGGTGCGCAGCAGCACGCCGAACAGGCCGAGGACCATCTCCCTGCCCTCGAAGGGCCGGAACGTGACCGGGCTGTACAGGCGTACGTCGGGTGTGAACAGCTCCGCGACGGCGGACAGGTCGCGCTTCTCGACGGCGGCGCGGAAGCGCTCGGCGGCGACCGCGGCGGGGTGGGCGGACATGGTGGACCTCCAGCGGGACGAAGAACCGACGGCATATACAGCGGATACGGCGCATACGGCACACGCGGCGCATGCGGCGTCTCATACGGTGCGTGCGCATACTCAAGGATCTGACTAGTCAGATTGATGACTATGATGGGGTACGCGGGCGTCCGAGGGAAGAGGGAACGTCCGAGGGAAGAAGAAGGAGCGGTCCGCGGGGCGCGGGCGGCGGAGGCTCAGGGGAGGCGGTGGCGCATGGCCTTGCGGCACGCGGTGCTCGCGGCGCTGCTGGACGGCGAGTTCAGCGGCTACCAGCTCGCCAAGGGCTTCGACATCGGCGTCGCCAACTTCTGGCACGCGCTGCCGCAGCAGCTCTACGCCGAACTGTCCCGGCTGGAGGGTGAGGGGCTCGTCGCCGGGCGCGAGGTGGTGCAGGAGGGGCGGCCGAACAAGCGGCTGTTCACGGTCACGGACGCGGGCCTCGCCGAGCTGGAGGCGTTCGCCGCGGCCGCCGCAAAGCCGTCGTTCATCCGCGACGACCTGCTGGTCAAGGTGCAGGCCGTGGACGGCGTCGACGCGGCCCCCGTGATCGCCCAACTGCGGGAGCGGGCGGCCGTCGCCGAGGCCAAGACGGAGGTCCTGGGCGCGCTGTTGCGGAGGTTGCGCGGGGGCCAGGACGAGGACGAGTTCCTGCGCACCAGCCGGCGGATCGGGCCGTACCTCACCTGCCAGCGCGGACTCGCCTTCGAACGGGAGACACGCGAGTGGTGCCTGCGGACCGCGGACCTGCTCACCCGGCGCCGGGCGGAGGCCACGCGGGGGCGCGCCGGAGGGTGACGGACGGCGCGCCTGCCCCGGCGGCCTGGGCGGAGACGGTCGACTCGGTGCGGGCGGATCGGCTCGGGACCCCGGGGACCCCCGGGGTCGGTGGACGGCCGGGGCCCCGGGGGCAGGGGAGTGGCGTCGCCTTCCGGCTCACCGGGTGGTGACGGTCCGTTCGGGGGAGTAGGCGCCCCACGTGCCGTCCGGCAGCTTGGCACGGAGCTTCACACGGTGGCTGACACCCGCCTCCTTGCCCACGTAGAAACTGTGCTCGGCCTTGTCGCGGGGCGCCGTGCCGCCGAACACCAGCGAGGTGGCGCTCTTGCCGTCGAGTGCGATCTGGTACTCGCTCACCGCGCCGCCGGTCCGCGGCGGCCGCCAGGAGAGGTCGACGTAGTACGCCCCGTCCTCGGTACGGGTGGTCGCGCGGAAGGCCGCCGGGGCGGTGCCGCGCCCGCTGTCCTTGCTGCCCGCGGTGGTCACGCGCACGGCGGGGCTCGCGGGTGAGAAGTTGTCGGCGGCGTCGCGCGCCTTCACGGTGAAGGTGTACGCGGTGCCCGGCCGCAGCCCGGTGAGGAGCGTGGCCGTGGTGCCGCCGCCCACGCTGTGGATCTTCGTCGGCCCCTGGTAGATCTCGTACGAGGCCACCCCGCGGTCGTCCGACGACGCGGCCCACGACAGGGACGCCGCGCGCCCGCCCTCGGCCTCGCCGCGCAGGGTGCGCGGGCGCGACGGCGCCTTGCGGTCGGCCGCCACCGCGGCGGGCGTGGTCACCGTCAGCTTCTTGCTGTCCGCGCTGACGCGCCCGTCGGCGTCACGGGCCCGGACGGTGAAGGAGTAGGTCGAGGACGGCTCGAGCCCGGTGACGTCGACCATGTGCCGGTCGGCGGGGACGCGCTTGACCCGGGTGGTGCCGCGGTAGACGTCGTACCCGCTGATGTCGGAGCCGTCGGCGGTCTGGTTCCACATGACGTGCACGGACGTGGCACTGCCCGCCTGTACGGTGACGCCGCGCGGCGCCTGGGGCGGCGGCGAGCTCTCGCCCCCGCCGTCGCCCCAGGCGCAGGAACTCAGCAGGCAGGCGGCGGTGACGGTGAGACAGGCGGACGTCCAGCGGAAAGTGTGGGGGGTCCGTCGCACGGGGGTGCCTTCCACTCGACGGCAATTGGTCCGGACCAATGTGGCAGTGCTGGCGGGGTCACATCAAGAGGTGCGGCGCCATGATCCTCCGCGCGCCTTCCTGTGGTCCTCCGAGCACCCCCTGATCCTCCGAGCACTCCCTGATGCTCCGGGCACTCCCTGATGCTCCGGGCACTCCCTGATCCTCCTGGACGGCCCCTGGTCCTGCCGAACGCCGCCTGATCCTCCTGGACACCCTTTGATTCTCTGACCGTCCCGGACGGCCGACATGCCCCCGCGGCACGGCCTCAGGTCTTGCGGTAGCTGTACGCCTCCTGCGCCGCCGCCTCCACGGCGGCCAGGTCACCGCCCGCCGACGCGGTGACGACCGCGGCGACGGCGCCCTCCACGAACGGCGCGTCCACCAGGCGGGTGCGGTCCGGCAGTTCGTCGCCCTCGGCGAGCAGCGCCTTGACGGTGAGGACGGCGCTGCCGAGGTCGGTGAGGACGGCGACGCCCGCACCCCGGTCGACCTGGCGCGCGGCGGTGGTGATGAGCTCGGAGCTGGTGCCGAGGCCGCCGTCCTCGGTGCCGCCCGCCGGGGCGACGGGGGCGGTGCCCCCGCCCGCGAGGCCCTGGGCGAGGTCCGCCACGGAGCGGGCCACGGCGGCGCTGTGCGAGACGAGCACGATGCCCACGCGCCGGTCGCCGCCGTCCGCGGGAGAGGTGCCGCTGGTCATGCGGAGGCCTCCTTCGTGGCCGCGGCGGTCTCCGCCAAGGCTTCGAACAGGAGCGCCGACGAGGTGGCGCCCGGGTCCTGGTGACCGATGCTGCGCTCACCCAGGTAACTCGCCCTGCCCTTGCGGGCCTGGAGCGGAACCGTCGCCAGAGCGCCCTCGCGCGCGGCCGCACGGGCCGCCGCGAACGACGTGGACAGCGCGTCGACGCCCGGGACCAGCGCGTCCAGCATCGTCTTGTCCCCCGGCGCGGAGCCGCCGAGCGTGGCCACCGCGTCGACCCCGGCCCGCAGCGCCTCCGCGAACTCCGCCTCGCGCACCTGCACCGCGTCGCCGAGCGCCTTGCCGGTGCGGCGCAGCAACGTGCCGTACAGAGGGCCCGACGCGCCGCCCACGGTGGAGATGAGCTGCCGCCCCGCGAGCGACAGCACGGCGCCGGGTGTGTCGGGGGACTCCTTGTCCAAGGTGGCGACGACGGCGGCGAAGCCGCGCTGGAGGTTGCTGCCGTGGTCGGCGTCGCCGATGGGCGAGTCCAGCTCGGTGAGGCGGCCGGCCTCCCGGTCCACGGCCGCCGCGGCCGTCGTCAGCCAGCGGCGGAAGAAATCGGCGTCGAGCACGGGGTCTCCTTGCTGTGAGGCGAAACCAAGGGACGAAATCAAGGGCGGAATCAAGGGTGCGCCTGAGGGGCGCGACTGCGGGCGGAACGTTCTTGGCGGTGAGGGGGAAGTCCGGTCGTGGGGTGGGGCGGGGGAGAGGGGGCCGTCACATGCCCCAGCGCAGGGCGGCTGTGCGTACCGGCGCGTCCCACAGGCGCAGAAGCTCCTCGTCGATCTGGCACAGCGTGACCGAAGCTCCGGCCATGTCGAGCGAGGTCACGTAGTTGCCGAGCAGGGTGCGGGCCACGGCGATCCCGCGCTCGGCGAGCACGCGCTGCACCTCCGCGTTGAAGCCGTACAGCTCCAACAGCGGCGTCGCGCCCATGCCGTTGACGAGGACGAGGACCGGGTTGCGGGGGTCGAGGTCGTCCAGGACGGCGTTCACGGCGAAGTCGGCGATCTCGCCGGACGTCATCATCGGGCGCCGCTCGCGGCCGGGCTCGCCGTGGATGCCGACGCCCAACTCCAGTTCCCCGGCGGGCAGGTCGAAGGTCGGAGAGCCCTTCGCGGGGGTGGAGCAGGCACCGAGGGCGACGCCGAAGCTGCGGGAGTTGTCGTTCACGCGCCGCGCGACGGCCTCGACGCGCTCCAGCGGCATGCCCGCCTCGGCCGCGGCGCCCGCGAGCTTCTCCACGAACAGGGTCGCGCCGGTGCCGCGCCGCCCGGCGGTGTAGAGGCTGTCGGTCACCGCGACGTCGTCGTTCACGAGGACCTTGGCGACCTGGATGCCCTCGTCCTCGGCCAGTTCGGCGGCCATGTCGAAGTTCAGTACGTCACCGGTGTAGTTCTTGACGACGAACAGCACCCCCGCGCCGCTGTCCACCGCGGCCGCCGCCCGCACCATCTGGTCCGGAACGGGCGAGGTGAACACCTCCCCGGGGCACGCGGCCGACAGCATCCCCGGACCCACGAACCCCCCGTGCAGCGGCTCGTGCCCGGAGCCGCCTCCCGACACCAGCGCGACCTTCCCGGCGACGGGCGCGTCCGCGCGGACGATGACACGGTTCTCGACATCCACGGTCAGCTCGGGATGCGCGGCCGCCATGCCCCTGAGCGCATCCGCGACCACGGTCTCCGCCACGTTGATGAGCATCCTCATGGGTATCTCCTCGTATCAGCTGGGCCCTTCACCGCTGTCATCGGCAGTATTGACCTTGCGGCGGCGAAGGTCACGTGCGTGGAGCCTCGCGTTGTCCCGGAGGCGGTCGCCGGGGCGGGCGAGGCCGCACGCGCGGGTCCGCCGCACGTGACGGCGGCTCGGCGAGTTCCCACCACATGGACCGCCCCGGCACCGGCACTGGCGATCTCAGAGGAGCCGAACAGACAAGTCGGCCGCGTGATCGGGTACGTACGTCTGCCGATCGCGCGGCGGACGCTCTTATCCGGTCGATGGCGGTCTGGGGGCATTTCGAGTTCTGGAGCGACACCTCGTGACACGGGACCGAGTCCAGCAGGTGGGCGATCGTGTTGAGCCGGGCCCGGCGCTTGATCGATCCAAAATCCATCGGGGACAGCTTCCAGCGCCGCAGCGGCTTCGTCTGCAGGAGCAGGAGGCCACGTTCGTATGCCGCTCGCGGGACCTTCACCGTTTTCTTGCACCGCCCGCCCGCGGGGCGCGGCCCGGCCCGGACCGGACCGGTCGACCATGCCGCGTCCGGGGTGTTCTCCCGTCCAGTCTGCGCTGGCCGGTGAGTCGCAGTAGCCGTGGTCGGGCCCTTCGGCACCGTGTCCGGGCCGTTCGCCACGATCCTCCGGAACGGTTCTGGGCGTTCGATGAAGACGGAAGACGACTCGGTGGAGGGGAGAACCGTGACCACGTCACTGACCTGGAAGCCGTGGAAGCTGTTCTCGGTACTTCTGGCAGGCTCCTCCGTGGTCGCCTTCGTGGTCAGTGCGGCACTTTACGTACTGACCGTCCGGATGCACCGGCGCCGTCGACCCGGCCTCGGGGAGAGCCGGAGCCGTACCATCGGCCCGAGCGGATGCCGGGCCGCCCTGGAGTTCCCCAGCCAAGCGTAGGGTCATCGCTCTCGACGGCAACGCCTTGTCGCGTCGGGGTGAGCACCCTGACGAGGACGTTCCGGCGACAGACTTCTACCGGGTGACCACCGCGTTCGCCAGCCTGACTCTCGGGCACGAAGTCGTCATCGTCCATGGTTCGCTCGCCAAGGAGAGGGCCTCCGACCTGGCACCGAACGCTCCACATCCTGTCGGCCTGCTGGGCGTGCAGGCGCAGGGGGCGATCGGTTCGCTGCTGGTTCGATCTCTGTGCGACGTGCTGCCGGGGCACTGGGTCGCCGCGCTGGTCACGCACACCCTCGTACGGGCCGATGATCCGGCCTTCGAACAGCCCATGCAGCTCGTGGGCCCGTTGTACTCCCGCAAGACTCCCGGCGCGCTCGCCCGCAGGAATCACTGGTACATCGCGCGGGATGGGCGGGGTGGCGTCGCATGGTCTGGCACGGGCGCCCGCGTGGACCCATGTCCACACCCCCGCGATGGCCATGGGTCCACGTCACCCTCGACCGGTCATGAGGAACTCGCCGGGATGAGGCGGGCGTACTGAACGGCTCCGTGTCCAGCCTCTGTATTGCTGCGTTCCCCGACGTGATTCGGCCTGGATCTGACAACGGCACTACGCCGTGAGGCCTGGCAGCTGCTCCCCTGTCGAGGTCCTCGCGAAGCCGGGAAGCGGGGGTGGCGGTGCCCGCGGCCCGGGTCGTGGTGTGTGTGGGCGGCCCGGTCCCGGATTGCGGGCCGGGCCGCTCGGTGGGCAACGATCGTGCTTATGCCCGCGTTGTGGGCAAGGTCAGTACGCGACCTTGCCGGTGCCGTTGTTGCCGCCCTTGAACTCGAGGTAGAAGCCCCAGCCGTCGGGCACGTTGCTCTTGACCTCGACCCACTGGCCCTTGGGAGCGGTCACCCAGCCGCTGCACGGAATGGTCTTCCAGCAGGCCCGTACGACGCGCTTGTGGTTGGTCTTGATGTTGATGTCGGCGCAGTTGCCGGTGGTGTACTTGAAGCCGGTGTTCGGCCAGTACGCGCGGTCGATCCCGTTGCCGATGGCGGTGTAGTTCTTGGCACTGCCGTAGCAGGACTGCGCGCCGACGTCGCTCGCGGTGGACGGGCTCGCCGCCACCGACGTGGCGGTCGCCCCGGCGGTCAGGGCAACGCTCATCATCAGGAGTGCGGCTTTCCGCTTGATGCGAGGGGTTGATGCAACCGTCACGATTCCTCGTTTCGTTGATCGCCGGTGGAGATCACCGGCGAGGCGGACGCCCCAGGGGCACGCCGGGTGCCGTGCAGCCTTCGCTGGCCGAAAAAGCCGGCTCCCAGGTGTGCCACCGAACCGGGCTTCTGCGGCCGGCCTGTGCCGGGCCTGGCCCCGGAGAGGCGCTGTGTGCAGCAGTTCACCGGCTGGCGCACTTGTTCGGCAGGCCCCCGCACCACACCAAACAAATCGGTGACCGGGGGAGCGCGGCGGCTGGAAGCGGCTCTTGCAGACAGTCTCAGACGGTTTCTACCGTGGGCCGGGTTCACAGGCAGCCGAATGGCGCTGAGGGGGAGCCGTGCCCAAAGGCCGACCGGAGACGCCCCTTGATCCGAACGCGGGCCCCGTGGAGCAGTTCGCCTACGCGCTGCGGAAGCTGCGCCAGGAAGCAGGCGGCCCCACCTACCGGGAGATGGCGCGGATCGCCCACTACTCCGTGACTGTTCTCTCCCAGGCGGCTTCCGGCACGCAGCTCCCCTCACTCGCGGTCACCCTGGCGTACGTCCGGGCCTGTAAGGGAGATGCGGCGCAGTGGGAGCGCCAGTGGAAAGAGGCGCACGAAGCGGTCGCTGCTGCCGAGCGCGGAGGTGCCCGAAGCTCATCGCCGTACCGGGGACTGGCACGCTTCGAACCGGACGATCACGACGTGTTCTTCGGCCGGGACCGCCTCGTGGCCAAGGCCGAGCAACTGGTGGGCCAGCGCCGGTTCGCAGCGATCCTGGGCCCTTCGGGCAGCGGCAAGTCCTCCCTGCTGCGCGCCGGCCTGATCCCGGTGCTGCGCGACAAGCACAGGAGCTTGTCGGCGATCCGTTTGCTCACCCCGGGCGAGCACCCGCTGCGCGCTCATGCCAAGGCCCTGCGGCCTGCCGAGGGAGACGCGGACACCGTCATCGTCATCGACCAGTTCGAGGAAGTCTTCACCCTGTGCCACGATGCCGCCGAACGCGCGCAGTTCATCGACCACCTGCTCGGCTCCTGTGACCCCAGGAGCAGGATTCGTGTCGTGGTAGCCGTACGCGCGGACTTCTACGGCCGTTGTGCCGAACACCGCGGCCTGGCCGAGGCACTGTCCAACTCCAGCCTCCTGGTCGGCCCGATGACCTCGGCCGAACTGCGTGAGGCCATCGTCAAACCGGCCCAGTCCGCAGGGCTGATCGTCGAGCGTGCCCTGACCGCACGGCTGCTCAGCGAGATCAAGGACGAGCCGGGCGGGCTGCCGCTGCTGTCGCACGTGCTGCGGGAGACCTGGAGCCACCGCCGCGGCCGAGCCCTGACGCTGGAAGCGTACGAGGCTACCGGCGGGCTGCACGGCGCGATCGCCCAGACCGCTGAGACCGTCTACCACCAGTTCACCGCCACGCAGGGACCGCTGGCCCGGCTGCTGCTGTTACGTCTCATCACACCCGGAGAAGGAGTCCCGGACACCCGCCGTCCCGTGGCACGCGCGGAACTCGACCTCGCCGCAGACACCGGTGACATCGATCAGGTCCTGAACAAGCTGGCCCGTGCCCGTCTGATCACCCTCGACAACGGCATGGTGGACCTCGCACACGAAGCCCTCATCACCGGCTGGCCCCGCCTGCACCACTGGATCACAGAGAGCCGGGAACAGCTGGTGGAACATCGGCGCCTGACCGAGGCCGCAACCACCTGGCAGCGTCTCAACCGTGATCCCGGCACCCTCTACCGCGGTACCCGCCTGGAGGCCGCCGACAATCTCTTTGCCGCCGCGGAGCACGAGGCCGCCCTCACTCCCCTGGAACGCTCTTTTCTGAGCGCCGCTCGCACCGCCCGGACTCGCGCCCGCCGCCGTCGCAATGGCCTGGTGACCATCCTGGCCACTTTGCTGGTTCTCGCACTCGTTGCCGGTGTCGCCGCCTGGCAGCAGAGCCGTAACAGCGACCGCCGAAAGATTGAGGCGGAGGCACGACGCGCCGCCAGCGTCGCGGACAGCATGCGGTTTTCCGATCCCGTGAAGGCGATGCAGCTGAGTGTGGCTGCCTGGAAGCTGGCGCAGACCTCGGAGACGCGGTCGGCACTGCTCAGCGCTGTGGTGCAGAGGGAGGAGGACGTCTTCACCCTTCCTGGTACGAGTGGCACGCAGACCAAGCACCACCTGACCGGGGACGGTCGTACTCTGATGAACATCTCGTCCCACCGCATCGTGACGTGGGATGTGCGAACCCACCGGCGGACGCACACCTATCCGGGGATCGGCAGACCCCGCAGAGGCGACAGTGTTGAAGACTCCATCAGGGTGCGTGCGGACGGCCGGATGATCGCCTTGTTGCAGGACGACAGCGTCCGGCTATGGGATGTTCAAGCAGGGCGGATGACCGAAGAACTCAAGAGCCGGGGACGACCTTGGAAGGCCGAGTTCGGCCCTGACGGCCGTATTCTGGTAGTGCTGAGCAACGACATCGAGGCGTGGGACGTCCAGGAGGGCCGGCTGCTGCTGCGGGTCTCGCGCGCGGAAGAAGAATTGGTTCAAGACACAGCTATCAGTGCAGACGGCCGACTGTTAGCGGTATGCAGCGATGAGCGGCCGCTCCAGCTCTGGGACATCGCCAAGCGGCGGAAGGTCCCTCTCACCAAAGGCGCCGAGTTGGCGTCGGCACCCTGTGGTGCAGGCAGCTTCGCCCTCACCCCAGACAGCGAACGGGTGTCAGTGGTGACCGACACCGGGATCCGGACGTGGCACTTCCGTTCCGGCAAGGAACTGCGGGAGCTCGATACCGGCCGTGTGGAAACACTGCAGTACAGCGCCGACGGCAGGTTTCTCGCTGCCGCGACCCGCACGGACGAGATCCAGCTGTGGCGAGCACCGATACGTCAAAACGAAGCGCCCCAAGGACCGGCGTTCCGGTACCCCTTGATCAGTGAATCACCGTACGAACTGCGACTGGATCTCGCCGGAAACGCCATACGGTATCTGTCCGCCACCGGTACGACGGTACGGTCCCTGAGTCTGGGACGTGCGGTAACCGGTCCCTGGCAGAACCATCAGGTTGGTGCAGCGAAGTGGAGCCAGGATGGCAGGACCCTGGCAACCGTGCGCCGTACTCCCGAAGACGGCTTTCAACTGCTTGCCGGGCGCACCGGGCGTGGCATTGCCCAGTTGCCCGGGCCCCCTTGCCTGCCGACCTTTTTCGCCGGCTCGTGCGCAGACCTCATGACCTTTAGTGCCGACGGCAGATACTTCGCCTATGGTCGGGCCTGGGGCAACTCCGCTCCGGAAGCCCCACCGCGGCAGCGGATCACTGTATGGGACGTCGCGAAGAAACGCAGGCACGCGTCCCTTGTCCTACCGCGGGTGAAGGAGGCCGGCACCTTCGCTATCGCCTTGAGTGCCAACGGCCGGACACTGGCCGTGGCCCGTGACCGGCCGAGGTCCTTTGAGCTGTGGAACGTACAACAAGGCAGGCGTGTGCGGACGGTGGCAGGATTTGCCGGTCCAATGAACTCTGTTTCGGAGCTGGCCTTCCGCGCTGACAACACCAAGCTGGTCTCCACAGAGAACATCGTCACCGATCTGCGGTCTAGTCGGGCGAGTCGGCATGTGCTCGGCAATGAGGAGACGGCGACGGTGGCCTTCAGCAAGAACGGGAAGTATCTGGCGGCAGGCGACATGCGGGGCCGAGTGACGGTCTGGGACGGAGATCTCCGGCAGCGCCTCGCTGTCCTGGCCGGCGTGCATACCGGAGACAGCCACGGACCTGCGGAGAGCGTAACCGCCCTGGCCTTCTCCCCTGACGGCGGGATGCTAGCCGTCGGCGGCTCTTCCGGCACGGTCCAAGTATGGGACACCGCCTCGAACCAAGCCGTCGGATCCCCCCTCCCTACCCCCGGCGACGAGGTGCTTTCACTCGCTTTCAGCGCGGACGGGAACACACTGCATGCCTCCAGCACGCACGTACCACTGCAGGAGTACGACCTGGCCCCGGCCCACCTGACAGAGCAGGCCTGCGAGCGCGCCGGGGGCGGCCTTCCCAAAGCCGACTGGAGGACGTACCTGCCGGAGCTGCCCTACCGCGAGACTTGCGCCTGATCCACTACTACCAGGTCCCCACCGAGCACCTTCCGCCGACAGCCGCTCCCCACGCAACGCGCTCTCGGACCTGGACGTTGCCGCAGCGGCCTTGCCGCATGGAGGCCTGCCTGGCGTCGTGACCACTCGGTGGCGGTGCGGCCCCTGCGCTGCTGCGGGCGACGAGCCAGGCGTCCAGCGCGTTGCGCCGCCTGATCTCCACGTGCCCGAGTGGTTCGAAGACGCCGCGGCAAGACCGCTGTTTCACCAGTACAGCGCGAGCGTAGCGGTGGTACAGCGTGGACCAAAGCGGCATCCGCGATGCCGGAGCGGCGCCAGCCGATCGCATAAGGCGACCTGCAACGGCCCCCGGCCCCGCTTCGAGTCTTGTGGAGTAAGGGGGTGTGAATTCCAGACCGCGTCGTGCGGCGGCGCTGGGAAGAGCCAGGATGGTGCGGGCCGGGTCCGGGCGGGATCTCACGGCTCGCCGCGCGGGCGAGGCGCAGGGGTGCGGGCGTTGTCCCAGGTTGGGATCTGGGAGCCGTCTACACCGGTTGTCACCCCACGGCCCTGTGGAGAGGGCTCGGGCCGGTCGCCGTACCCAAGAGCGGCGGGCGCCCTGATGCGTCGCTTCGTTACACTGCCCGGGGCCCACGGGAGATATGGGGGAGTCGTAGATCCCTGGCGGACGAGGGGCGCGAGTGGCCTCCGAGCAGGCCGTATGTAGGCTTGCACGCCATCTTCACGCCCCCGAACAGCTTTCGCGGAAACAATCCTGCGCCTTATCGGCGTTGTTGACCTCCGAGCCGAGGAGGGGAAGGTGCCGGGCTTGAAGCTGTTCAACAACGTCAAAGGCGACATAACCGAGGCCACACCGCGTCTTGCTGAGGTCGAGGCGGATGTGCAGGATCTCGTCGAGGCGCCCATGGAGGCGATGCTGGGCGTCACGTTTCTCGCGAGCGAGTACGTCATCGACTGGTCCACGGCGGAGGCATCGACTCGCTGGACTTTGATGAGAACGGGGCCCCGGTGACCGTTGAATACAAGCACAGTACGGACGCAGGCGTGATCAACCAGGGTCTTTACTACATGGCCTGGCTGACGAGCCACAAGGACGCCTTCCGAAACCTGATCCGCGACCGGCTCGGGGTGACGGCCGCGTCGCAGATTCTGTGGAGCGCGCCGAGGCTGATCCGCGTGGCCGGTGACTTCACCCGCTACGACGCGCATGCCGTGCGCGAGCACCGGTGCTACATCGACCTGGTCCGCTACCGGTACTTCGGCAACGACCATTTCGGCCTTGAGGCCGTGGCCTCCGTCACCGGGCACTCGGCCGAGGCCAAGCGCGTACGGCGCCGCGCGGCCGGGCTGCCGCCGGATCGGAAGTAGGGCGGCGCGATGGCCGAGCTGGCCCGGGTGGTCGAGAGGTCCTGGTCGGGCTCGGGGACGGCGTCACCCGGGGGCGGCGCAAGCAGTACCGCGCCTACCGACGGTTGCGGAACCTCGCCAGCGCCTGGCCGCCGCAGCAGCAGACCAAGATCCTCGTTCACCTCAAGGCCGACCCGAAGGAAGTTGACCTCGTCCCCGGCTTCACCCGGCACGTGACGGGGCTCGGCCACCACGGCACCGGCGAACTGGAGCTGCAGTTGCGCGCGGAGCGGGACCTGGAGCGCGCCCAGGACCTGCTCCGCCTGAGCTACGCCGCGGCATGAGGAGTCTTCGCTGGAGCGCTGGCCCGAGCGTGGTGTGCAGAATTCGGCATGCGGCTCGCGGAAACCCGCTCGACCCCGCTGTTCCAGCTCGCCACCGAACTGCCCGCCGCCCCCTCGGCATCGACATCAATAGCAATGCCGCCGTGACATGGCAGCGGGCCGCTGCTGGAGACTGGGGGCGGCCGCCTACGCTGCCGGGGTCAGGAGCCGCACTGCACCACCACTCCGATCCACGAACCAGGAGCACCGACATGAGACTCGCCGATCACCGCGTGGTCATTACCGCAGCCGGCCGCGATTTCGGACGCACTTTGGCCATCCGTCTCGCGGACCTCGGCGCCGAGGTCTTCCTCTCCGCGCGCACTCTCGCCGCCGCTGAACGTGTCCGCGATGAGATACGCGGCAGAGGGCACCAGCAGGTCCACGCCTTCGCCTGCGACCTGACGGACCCGGCCTCGATCCGCGACTTCGCTGCCGGCGTCGCCCGGCACACCGACCGCATCGACGTGCTGATCAACAACGGCTCCCGCTACCTTGAGGGCCCGGACCTCCGATCCGCCTCCGACGCCGATGTCGTCGACACCATCACATCCGGCGCCACCGGCACCGTCCTGACCGTGAAGAACTTCCTCCCCCTCCTGCTCAACTCGGACAAGCCGGACGTGGTGACCATGGTCTCCGCCTGCGGAACGGCCGGTCATCACCGCTCGGACGCGCACGACGCGTTCTACGCGGCCAAGAGCGCCCAGGCGGGGTTCGCCGAGATCCTCTCCAAGCGCCTGCGACCCCAGGGGGTCCGGGTGATTTCGCTCTACCCGCCTGACTTCGACAACCCTGACCCGCTCTCCGAGGAGTGGGAGACCACACCACGCGAGGCCAAGGACGCTCTCACCGCACAGTCACTTGTGGAGTGCATCCTCTTCGCTGTCGCCCAACCCCGCGACTGTTTCATCAAGGCCTTCCACTTCGAACAGGTCTGACCGATTCCCGGCGCGGGTGGTGGGGCAGTGCCTCTTCGCCGAAGCGGCGTACGCAGGCCGGTGCCGGGCGTCACGATGATTGCCGAGACCGAACCACTGGCCGGGCCAGGAAAGGTGGGGCGTGGTGATCACGGTGATGTGGGAGTCGCAGTTCGGGCCGTCGCACGAGGGCAGGGCGGCGGCAGTCCTGGACGACGGCAGCGAACCCAAGCCCGCGCTGTTCGACGCGGGCAGTTCCGCCGACATGTACCAGACCAGCGACTGGTGGGTCTACGACGGCACCCTCGGCACACCGCGGGCCTGCGCACTGCGGGCGGCGTGCTCCTGCGGCTGGCGCGGAGAAAAGCAGTTCACCATCGACTGGGAGTACATCGACCCCGACGCCCCCGACGACTACGACGTGAGGGGCCCATACGACGCCTGGAAGCAGCACGTTGATGTGGTCGAGCGGCAGACCGTACCCCTGCCGACCGACGTGCAGGGCCTCCCGGAACAGGTGCAGCAGCGCCTGACCGCGCTGGCCGAGGACGCTCCCCTGGCCGCGCTGCGGGCCATCGCGGCCCTGGAGGAAACTCTCGCCGAGACGGGGCGGAGCGCCGCGCTCGAAGTTGGGCAGGACGAGCCGGACTGGGGCGCCATCGCCACGAAACTCGGCCTGACCGAGGCCGACTGCCGGGCACGCCTGTACAAGTACAACCGCCATTGAGACAGCCCCAGCAGGCGTCGAGCCTCCGGGCCCGTGCCTGCCTGCGGGCCCGCTCCACCCGTAGGGGTACCCACCTCGTCAGCACGCCGTCTTGTCCAGGCTGGCCGCGGCACAGTGCGCCCCAGTGCTTGGGGGGGCAGTGACAACGGCCAGGTCGGAGCAGGGCACGAGTAGGGTACGAGGGTGGAGTTCCGGGGGAGCGGCTCCCAACCCACCGGCGCTCGATGCCACGTGCGGGCACGTCACCCGCATCACCCACAAGCACGGACTGCCCGAAGCCCGCCGCCAGGACGCACAAAGCGGGCAGACCGTACTCGCGGACGTCATGCGGAAGCAACGCGCCTCCGTCCGCGGCTGGATAATGGTGATCGACAACGTCGACACCCCCGGCAACCTCGAGCCCAGCTCCTACCGGGGCTGGCTGCGCCCCGCTGGCGGCGGGCTGCTGCTGGTCACCAGCCGCGACAGCGCCCCCGCCACTTGGAGTCCCCGCTCCCGCCGGTCCCCTTCCGCGCAGCTTCCAGAGGCACCAGCCGCACCATCTCCTGCGATCTCCGTGCTGCTGATCGGCGACCGCTCACAGTGCTGATCGGCGGAATCTGGCGGCGACGCTGCCCCTCACCGTCGGCCTCGAACCGTTCCAACGCCTTGCTCAACGCCCTCCGTGACCCCGCAACCGGTAACCCCCGCCTAGACATCTCAAGGGGCTAAGAAGTCAAGCGGCCCCTCGACAGTCGGTACGAGGGGCAGGAAGTTGGTGATCTTTCAGTCACGCGGTGAATCCAGTGCCGTACCGAGCGGGACGGAAGGGTGACCCGATCGGTAGGGTCCCGGCCATGGACAGCGATGAGAACGCCCTTTTAACGGAGCAGATCGCCTACTACCGGGCCCATGCGGGGGGATACGACCGGCCCTATGCCGAGCGTGAGGACCTGCGGGAGTTGCTGGCTGCGGCGGACGACTTCCCGATCGTGGGGGACGTGCTGGAGTTGGCTTGCGGCACGGGCCAGTGGACCGGGGCGCTCGCGGCTCGGGCGTGCTCGGTGACCGCCGTCGACGTGTCGGAGGAGACGCTCGGCATCGCGCGTACGAGGGTCGCTTCCCCTAACGTCCAGTTCGTCCAGGCTGACCTGTTCAACTGGCGGCCCCCGCGTCGCTACGACACCGTGTTCTTCGCCTTCTGGCTCTCCCACATCCCGCCGTCCCGCCTGCCAGGGTTCTGGGACACCGTCGCCAGCGCACTCGCGCCAAACGGCAAAGCCATCTTTATCGACGATGGCCCCGCAGAGGCCGCCCGCGAGGAGGTTCTCGCTCAGCAGCCCATCCCTGCGGTGCTGCGCCGACTCGACGACGGTCAGCCGTATCGCATCGTGAAGGTCTTTCACGACCCCAGCGAGCTCACGGAAGCGCTCGCAACGCTGGGGTGGTCGGCCGATGTCCGGACTGTGGGCGGCAACTTCATCATGGGCACCGCGGAACCGCCGATGACCGCCAGCTGACAGGTCACAAAGGCGCCTACTGGCTCCCTACGTTCATCCGTACCTACCTCCAGGTCACGCAGCTGCTTGAACGAACGGTGCGAACGCGCGTTGTTCGTCGAACGGCTGCCGGGTTTGGAGGCAGTGGTGGAGTTGGCCGAGGAAGCGGTTGAGCAGGTGACGCTGTGCGGCGTTGTGCCAGTCTCCGTGTTCGCGTCGGCGCCGGTAGTGGGCGTTGGCTCCTGGTGAGGCGGTGAGGGCTGAGAAGGCCCAGAGGAAGCCGGCGTGCATGAGCCGGTTGTTCTTGACGAAGCGGCGGCCGACGAAGTGCTTTTTGCCGGAGGCGCGGGTGATCGGGGCCGAGCCGGCGTACGACTTCAGGGCTCTGGCATCGGCGAACCGTGTCCGGTCGTCGCCGATCTCGGCGAGCAGCCGGGCTCCGAGCAGGGGGCCGAGGCCGGGGAAGCTGAGCAGGATTTCGCTGTCGGCGTGCTCATTGAACGCGGCTTCGGTGGCCGTGGTGAGGTCGTCCGCGGCCTGGCAGGCGGCATCCAGCTGCTTGAGCAGCGCAAGCAGCCGCTGGCCGAACGCGTCCTCGACGGCCGGGCGATGCCGGGCGTACTCGGAGCGGAAGATCTCCCGCAGGCGCGCGGTCTCGGTGTCGAAGCCGCGGGTGCGGCCGTTGCGCCTGAGGGCGGCGCGCAGCTGGGCAAGGGTGAGTTTCGCGGCCTTCGCCGGGGTCGGGGCGAGGGTAAGGATCGTCCGGGCGTCTGCCCTGGTCAGACCGCCCTCCTTGCCCTGAAAGGCGTGCAGGGCGGTGGGGTAGTACTCGCGCAGCAGCGAGCGGACCTGGTTGGCGGCCTGCTGGCGGCTCCAGACGGCGTCCTGCTGGGCTCGGGCCAGCACGGTGATGGCCTGGGCGAGTTCGCTGTCGGCGGGCAGCGGCCGGTGGGCGTGCATGTCGGTGCGCAGGATGTTCGCCAGGACCAGGGCGTCGCCGGGGTCGGACTTCTTGCGGCTGACGCCGTGCCGGTCGCGGTAGCGGGAGGCGGCGAGCGGGTTGATCGCGAAGACCTTGCGATCACCGGTGCGCAGGGAAGCCACGAGCAGACCGCGGCTGGTTTCGATGGCCACGGGTATGGGGGTCTCCGGGCTGTCGCCGTGTTCGGCCAACAGGTCCAGGAGCTTGCTGTAGCCGGCCGCGTCGTCGCTGATACGAGCCTTGGCAAGCAGGGTGCCGGTGTCGTCGACGACGGCTACGTCGTGGTGGCGCTCCGCCCAGTCAATGCCACAGAACACGGTCAAGCCATCCTCCCAGATCCGTTCATTTATGCAGGTCACGAGCACATGCGGGTCGCGCAGCGTCCTAATCCCAGGACTCACAGGTCCGCCATCTCAGTAGCCGTTCGCGACACCAGCGCACCCACGGGGCTCGGTCTGTCTGCAGAGCTCGCGGGCTCGCGGATAAAACAAGAGGTCGACCCTGGGGCGGGCTCGCGCCGTGACGATCAACGTCCGGCCGGCCGCCGGGAGTTTCACGGTGATCACGGAGGCGCCGGGCTGTGCCGCTCTTGACAGAGGTCTCGAAGGACCAGGGGAAACGAAGGCATCAGCCCGGCGCCCGCGTCATCACTGCGAGGCGCGGACGGTGGTGGGGTCCGTGGCCGTGACGAAGGCGCCGGGTCCCGCCGCTCTAGGCGAAGGCCTCTCGGGCCAGGCTGACATCAGGCATTGCCCGACGCCCACGACACCGCCACGGATCCCACCGGCGCCAGTCTCAGAGCGGGTCTCCAGGACCATGAGGGCCGAAGGCGTTCCGCTGCCCGTTGTCGACCGCTCACCCAGCCCCTTGCGGAGACCGGACCAAGCCGCCTACACCCCGGATTAGGCAGGCCGTGTTCCGGTTGGCGGCCTTCGAGGCGACGCCTGGTTCGAGTGGGCGATCTTCAGGGACAGCGCCTGGCTCGAGTCGGCGACCTTCGAGGGCCGCGCCAGGCTCAAGTGGGTGACCTTCAAGGGAAACGCCGAGTTTGAGACGGCGACCTTCGTGGAGGCTGAGAGGGTCGGGTCGCGTGGAAGCCGCAGGGCCTGCACTTGCCCAGAGTATTGCCGCTTGCCCCGGTTCAACGGACCAGTGCTGCAACTCCCGCGCCCAATCGGTATGTTGGCCGTGCCAAGGGCGTCACACACTGTGGCCGGTCGGGTGTAGCGATCCGCCGTGGATGGGTAGGT